>JAGOVZ010000008.1 GCA_018060485.1 Ottowia sp.
TGCTTGTGTGACGTCACGAAGTTGTCACATTGCCTAAATACATTGGCGAGGTCTGAAGTAACCCCTCAAAGGTGATCACATTATGAAACGTACCTTCCTCAAGGCCCTGGCCGTCACGGCGCTGGGCTCGTTCATCGGCACCGCCGCTTATGCCGCCGACATCACCGGCGCGGGCGCCAGCTTCCCGTACCCCGTGTACGCCAAGTGGGCCGAGGCCTACAAGAAGGAAACCGGCATCGGCCTGAACTACCAGTCGATCGGCTCGTCGGGCGGCGTGCGCCAGATCCGCGCCAAGACCGTGGCGTTTGGCGCCACCGATTCGCCGCTCTCGGGCGACGAGTTGAACAAGGACGGCATGGTGCAGTTTCCCGCCATCATCGGTGGCACGGTGCCGGTGTTGAACGTCGAAGGCTTCAAGCCGGGCGAGTTGCGCGTGACGGGCCCCGTGCTGGCCGAGATGTTCCTGGGCACGATCGCCAAGTGGAACGACCCCAAGTTTGCCGCCCTGAACCCCGGCAAGGCGCTGCCTGACCAGGCCATCACCGTGGTGCACCGCGCCGACGGCTCGGGCACCACCTTCAACTGGACCGACTACCTGACCACGGTCAGCAAGGACTGGGCCGACAAGGTGGGCAAGGGCAACGCCGTCAAGTGGCCGGCCGCAACCTCGGTCGGCGGCAAGGGCAACGAGGGCGTGGCCGCCAACGTGGGCCGCATCAAGGGTGCCATCGGCTACGTCGAGTACGCCTACGCCAAGAAGAACAAGCTGACCCACATGCAGGTGCAAAACCAGGCCGGCAAGTACGTGAACCCCGACGACACCACCTTCGCCGCCGCTGCCGCGGGCGTGGATTGGTTCAGCGTGCCGGGCATGGGCGTGTCGATGGTCAACGCCAAGGGCGACAGCAGCTGGCCGATCTCCACCGCGTCGTTCATCCTGATGCACAAGCAGCCCGCCGACAAGGCGCAATCGGCCGAAGTGCTGAAGTTCTTCGACTGGTCGTTCAAGAACGGAAAGCAGATGGCGGCCGAGCTCGACTACGTGGCGCTGCCCGACAGCCTGACCAACGAGATCCGCTCCAAGGTCTGGTCGCAGATCGCCAAGTAATCGCCTCTCACCGGGCATGACCCGACGGCGCTGCAAAGACAGCCCGTTGGGTCGTTTTTTAGGTCACACCATAATGAGCGCGACGAGGACTGCATGAGCGTGGGAATGACGACCATCGACAAGCTGCCGCATTCGCCAGACCGGCCCGCCGGCGCGGTTTCGCCCAACATGGCGGCGATTGCGCGCCGCCAACGCTGGCAGGACGTGTTGTTTCACCGCGGCACGCAGGCGTTTTCGCTGCTGGTGCTGGCAGCGTTGATTGGCATCCTGGTGTCGCTGTTCATGAGCGCCTGGCCGACCTTCAAGACCTTCGGCCTGAAGTTCCTGTGGACGGTGGAGTGGGACGTCGTCAACGAGCAGTTCGGCGCCGCCATCGCCATTGTCGGCACTGTGTTGAGTGCCGGCATCGCGCTGCTGATCGCGGTGCCGCTGGCCTTCGGCATCGCCTTGTTTCTGACCGAGAACTGCCCCACCTGGCTGCGCCGCCCGCTGGGCACGGCCATCGAGCTGCTGGCCGCCGTGCCGTCCATCATTTACGGCATGTTCGGGCTGTTCGTGTTTGCGCCGATCTTTGCCGACTTCATCCAGACGCCGCTGCAGCAGGTGCTGGGCGGCATGCCGCTGGTCGGTTGGCTGTTTGGCGGTGCCGTCAACGGCATGGGCATCCTGGCGGCCGGCATCGTGCTGGCGTTCATGATCCTGCCCTACATCGCGGCCGTGATGCGCGACGTGTTCGAGATCGTGCCGCCGATCCTGCGTGAATCGGCCTACGGCCTGGGCTGCACTACGTGGGAAGTGGTGCGCAAGGTGGTGCTGCCGTACACCCACAAGGGCGTCATTGGTGGCGTCATGCTGGGGCTGGGGCGCGCGCTGGGCGAGACCATGGCGGTCACTTTCGTGATCGGTAACGCCAACCGCATGCCGACCTCGCTGTTCTCGCCCGGCACATCCATCGCCTCGGTGCTGGCCAACGAGTTCGGCGAGGCGGCCGATCTGCACCTGACCACGCTGTTCGCGCTGGGCTTCCTGCTGTTCGTCATCACCTTCGTCGTGCTGGCGCTGGCCAAGCTGATGATCATTCGCGCCGAGCGCGCCAAGGGAACTTAAATCATGCAAGTCACGCGTTCCGACGGCGCCCTCTACAAGAAACGCCGCACCGCCAACGCCCTGGGCCTGACGCTGTCGATGGCGGCCATGGCTGTCGGCCTGGTCGTGCTGCTGTGGATCCTGTTCGTGCTGCTCAGCAAGGGGCTGGCCGCGGTGGACTTGAACATGTTCACCCGCGATACGCCGGCGCCCGGCTCGGAAGGCGGCGGCCTGCGCAACGCCATTGTCGGCAGCCTGATGATGCTGGGCCTGACGGTGCTGGTGTCCACGCCCATCGGCATCCTGGCGGGGATCTACTTGGCCGAATATGGTGACGAGAGCAAGACGGCTGAACTGACGCGTTTCGTGACCGACATCATGCTGTCGGCGCCCTCCATCGTGCTGGGTCTGTTCGTCTATGCCATCGTGGTGGCGCCGATGGGGCACTTCTCCGGCTTCGCGGGGTCGCTGGCGCTGTCGCTGATCGCGATACCGGTCGTCGTGCGCACCACCGAAAACATGCTGCGCCTGGTGCCCGGCAGCCTGCGCGAGGCGGCCGCCGCCCTGGGCGCGCCGCGCTGGAAGGTGTCGCTCATGATCACGCTGCGCGCAGCCAAGAGCGGCGTCATCACCGGCCTGCTGCTGGCGATTGCGCGCGTCAGCGGCGAAACCGCGCCGCTGCTGTTCACCGCGCTGAACAACCAGTTCTTCAGCACCAACATGAGCCAGCCCATGGCCAACCTGCCGGTGGTGATCTTCCAGTTCGCCATGAGCCCGTACGACAACTGGATTCGCCTGGCCTGGGGTGGCGCGCTGCTGATCACGCTGACGGTGCTGATCATCAACATCGTGGCGCGGGTGTTCTTCCGCGAAAAATCGGCCGGCCACTGAGCGCCCGCCCGTATCGCCTAAAAAATTCAACAAGGATTCATCATGGAAGTTGCGACCCGCGTCCCGCAAGCCAGCATTCGCGGCAATGGCGTCAGTTTTGACCAGGAGCGCCTGGCACTGGAAATCAAGAACCTCGACTTCTTCTACGGCAATGGATTTCAGGGCCTGAAGAACGTCAACCTGTCGATCCCGGAGCACAAGGCGACGGCGTTCATCGGCCCGTCGGGCTGCGGCAAGTCGACGCTGCTGCGCACGCTCAACCGCATGTACAGCCTGTACCCGGGCCAGCGCGCGGTGGGCGAGATCCTGCTGTATGGCAAGAACGTGCTCGACCCCAGCGTCGACGTCAACCTGCTGCGCGCCCAGGTCGGCATGGTGTTTCAGAAGCCGACGCCGTTTCCGATGACGATCTACGAAAACATTGCCTTCGGCGTGCGCCTGTACGAGAGCCTGAACAAGGCCGACATGGACGACCGCGTGGAATGGGCACTGTCCAAGGCCGCGCTGTGGAACGAGGTCAAGGACAAACTGGGCCAGAACGGCCTGTCGCTGTCGGGCGGCCAGCAGCAGCGTTTGTGTATCGCGCGCAGCGTGGCGGTCAAGCCGTCGGTATTGCTGCTCGATGAGCCGACCTCGGCGCTGGATCCCATTTCTACCGGCAAGGTCGAGGAACTGGTGCATGAACTCAAGCGCGACTACACCATCGCCATCGTCACGCACAACATGCAGCAGGCGGCGCGTGTGAGCGACTACACGGCGTACATGTACCTGGGCGAGCTGATCGAGTTCGGCTCGACCGAAGAGTTGTTCTTCAAGCCCAAGCGCAAGGAGACCGAGGACTACATCACCGGCCGTTTCGGTTAACAGGAGACAAGTTTCATGTACGAGAAGCATCTGTCCAGTCAATTCGACAGCGAACTCAATCGCGTCTCATCCAACGTTCTGGAGTTGGGTGGCCTGGTAGAGATGCAGATCCGGCAGGCGATCTATGCGTTGTCGGAATTCAGCATCGAAGTGGCCGACCAGGTTGAAAAAGACGAGCAGCGCGTGAACGCGCTTGAGCTCGAGATCGACCGCGAGCTGTCCAACATCATTGCCCGGCGTCAGCCCACGGCGATCGACCTGCGCCTGCTGCTGGCCATCTCCAAGACCACGGCCAACCTGGAGCGCGTGGGGGATGAGGCGGCAAAAATAGCGCGCATGGTCAAGCGCATCATCGATTCCGGCAAGGCGCGCATGCTGCCCACGGGCGAGTTGCGCCATGCGGCCGACCTGGCCGCGCAGCAGTTGCGCCGCGCGCTGGATGCTTTTGCGCGCCTGTCGGCCGATGACGCGGTGTCCATCATCCGCGACGATGACCAGGTGGACCGCGAGTTCGACGGCTTCGTGCGCACGCTCATCACCTACATGATGGAAGACCCGCGCACCATCTCGGCCGCGCTGGATCTGCTGACGCTGGCCAAGGCCATCGAGCGCATTGGCGACCACGCCAAGAACATTGCCGAATTCATCATCTACATCGTCAAGGGCGCCGACGTGCGCCACGGCACGATGGAAGACCTGGAGTCCGTGGCCCGATGAGAACCCTGCCCCGCGTGCTCATCGTCGAGGACGAGGCACCCATTGCCGAACTGATCGCGGTCAACCTGCGGCACAACGGCTTCCAGCCCACCTGGGCGATGGACAGCGAAACGGCACAGCGCGAACTCGACGCCGTGCTGCCCGATGTGATCCTGCTCGACTGGATGCTGCCGGGCGAAAGCGGCTTGTCGCTGGCCAAGAAATGGCGCAAGGACGCGCGCACCAAGGGCGTGCCGATCCTGATGCTGACCGCGCGCGGCGACGAGGCCGACCGCGTCGCCGGCCTGGACGCTGGCGCCGACGACTACATCACCAAGCCGTTTTCGACCAAGGAAATGCTGGCGCGCATTCGCGCCGTGCTGCGCCGGCGCTCGCCCGAGCAGGCGGGCGGCTCGGTCGCCATCGGCGCGCTGCTGCTGGACGCATCGACACACCGGGTGTCCTACGATGGCCAGATGCTGAAGATGGGCCCGACCGAGTTCAAGCTGCTGCACTACTTCATGAAGAACGCCGAGCGCGTGCACAGCCGCGGGCAGCTGCTCGACAAGGTGTGGGGCGATCACGTCTTCATCGAGGAGCGCACGGTGGATGTGCACGTCAAACGCCTACGCGAGGCACTGGGCGTTGCCGGTGTGCTGATCGAGACCGTGCGCGGCGCCGGCTACCGCCTGACGGCGCAGCCGATGGCGCAGTTGCAGCACGGCGCGCCGGCCGCGGCGACTTCTTCATGACCACCTGAGGGGCCGCTTGGCGCTTCGGCTTTTTCTTGTTGCGCTGGCACATCTGGCGCTGGGCCTGCTGGGCGGCTGGTGGCTGGGCTGGCCGGGCGCGCTTGCCGGCGTGGTGCTGGCCGCAGCGCTGACCTGGGGCATCGACGCCTGGCGTGCGCGCCGCTTTCTGATCTGGATCAGCAAGACGAATGCGTCCACCGTGCCCGCGCTGCGCGGTGCCTGGGGCGAGGCCGCCTATCGCACGGCGCGCGCGCTGCGTGCCGAGCAGCAGCAGGCGCAGCTCAGCAGCCAGCGCCTGAACGATTTTCTGGCGGCCATCCAGGCGTCGCCCAACGGCGTGTTGTTGCTGGACCCGAACGGCCGCATCGAATGGTGCAACGACATCGCGGCCGATCACTTCGGCATCGACCCCCAGCGCGATCTGTTGCAGCACGTGGGCAACTTGGTGCGCGAGCCGGCCTTCAGCGCCTACTACGCCAGCAAGAACCATGAGCGCGAGGTCAAGCTGATCGGCCGCCACAACACGCCGGCGCACCCGGTCAAGCTGTCGGTGCAGTTGCACCCCTACGGCAACGGGCACCAGCTGATGCTGTCGCGCGACATCACGGCGCTGGCGCAGGCCGATGCCATGCGGCGTGATTTCGTCGCCAATGTGTCGCACGAGATCCGCACGCCGCTCACCGTGCTGGCCGGCTTTGTCGAGACCTTGCAAAGCCTGCCGCTGTCGGAAGAAGAGCGCGCCAAGTACCTGGACATGATGGCCACGCAGTCCGACCGCATGCAGACGCTGGTCAACGACTTGCTGACGCTCTCGCGCCTGGAAGGCAGTCCGCTGCCGGGCGCGGGCGAGGCCATCGACCTGCGCGCGCTGATGACGCAGTGCGAAGCCGAGGCGCGCGGCCTGTCGAATCTGATGCACCCGGCCGACGAGCGACCGCAGACCTTGCGATTTGGCGCAGCGCCCATGTTTGATCTCACCGGCTCGGCGAACGAGTTGCGCAGCGCTGTTTCCAACCTGATCAACAACGCCGTGCGCTACACGCCGGGCGGCGGTCTGATCGAAGTGCAGTGGCAGCGCCTGCCCGACGGCGGCGCGCGCCTGGTCGTCACCGACAGCGGGCCGGGCATTGCGCCGCAACACCTGCCGCGGCTGGGCGAGCGCTTTTACCGCGTTGATCGCAGCCGCTCGCGCGAATCGGGCGGCACCGGGCTCGGCCTGGCCATCACCAAGCACGTGGCGCAGCGCCACGGGGGCGAGCTGCAGATTCGCAGTGAGCTGGGTCACGGCTCGACCTTTGCGCTTGAATTTCCGCCGCAGCGGGTGAGGGCGGCTTCGACGGCTGCGCTCGTGCCGGGTTCTGTGGCGCCCAACGCAGAGGCTTGATCGGGCACACGCAGCGCTGCAACTGCCCTTTCTGCATCAAATCACGGCCTGGCGCTTGCCAGACAAGCGGGAACAGCTACAAAAATCATAGCTTTTAAGCAAGTCGCCCAACGGAGGCGTTGCGTGACTTGGGCTCGCCGATGGCGTCAGCCACCACGCCAGCTGACGCTCAAGGCCGTCCGACGCGCCTCAGCACGTAAAGGGTTTCGTTGCGGTCGGTCGGCCGGCGCACCTGACCGACCTCGCGCCAGTCGGTCATCGACACCGACGCCGTCAGGCTCGACTGCGCATCCACATCCACCAGCAGCCACGGGCAGGCCACCGGGCCCCGCGCCGGCACGGTCAACCAGCCGCCATGAAAGCGCACGGCGGCCACCTGCGCCTCGGTCAAGCCATGCACTTCGACGCAGCTGGCATCACCGATCAGCGCGCGCACTTCACGCATCTGGGGCGCGTAGCTGCGGCCATAGTCCAGCGCCGGCAGCCACAGGGTCATCAGCAGCAACCAGCACGAGGCGGTGCCGGCCGCCGGCAACACCATGCTTTTCCACAACGCGGTGCGATGGCGGCCGGTGCGCCAGCGCGCCAGCGCGAACCAGGCCAGCGTGCCCAGCAACGCGGCCACGAAAGCTGGCCACTGGAACACAGGATCAAAGCCGGGCGCCAGCCGCGCCACGTTGGCCGCCGGCTTGGCCGGCACGCCGGTCTCCATGGCCACCCAGACGACCCAGATCACCAGCGTCCAGCCGGTGAAAAACAGCACCGTGAACCAGTCGATCAACGCCGACACGCTGCGGCTGAACGTGGGCAGCGCCAGTGCCGCCAATGCGGCCAGCGCGGGCAGCGCCAGCAACAGCGCGCGGTCGCCGGCCAGCGTGAGCAGCGTGCCCAGCAGCGGCACGCTGGCGATGGCCAGCGGCAGGCCCAGGTGGCGCTGCTGGCGCAGCGACAGCAACTGGCGGCGCCAGCGCCACAAGGTCCACAACACGAAGGGCCAGGCCGGCCAGGTGAACCACAGAAACAGGCGGGCGAGCGACGACCATTCGGCCCCGCTGGTGCGCCAGGGCGCGATCCGCCAGCGGAACAGATCAAGCGCCAGCGCCAGTGCCAGACACAAGCCCACCAGCGCCAGCAACTGCAGCAAGGCGCGCAAACGCGCGGCGCCATGCGCAGGAGCCGCACCTGGCAGGGCCAGCGCCAGCAGCCCCAAGCCGGCGTAAATCATCGCCATGGCGGGTGCGCCCGACAGCGTCAGCCCCGGCAAGCCGACGAGGAGCGCGATGAACGGGGCCAGCGGCCGGGTCGGCAGCGCCGCCAGCCCGTAGAACACCAGCGTGCCGAAAAACAGTTGTGCCAGCGCCGGCGTGGTTTCGTGCGAGAACTGCGCCAGCCCCAGCGTGGCGACCAGCGCCAGCAGGCTGCCGTCGGCCAGGGCGCGCGCGTAATCCACCGGCTCGGCCTCGCCACCAAACGCAAACGCCACCGGCTGCGCGCTGGGGTCGCGCGCCAGGTGGTACACGGCGTACCAGGTGGCCACCAGCGTGCCCGCCAGCATCAGCAGATATGGCACGCGGGCGGCGATTTCGGGTGCCAGGCCCAGCGGCATCAGCGCCTGCATGGCCCAGGCGCCCAGCCAGTAGGGCAGCAGCGCGCCGTTGTCGGGCACCAGGCCCATCATTGAAGGCTGCAGCCATTCGCGCCAACTGCCGGCGTCCAGCAGCGCCAGCATGTAGCCGAAGCTGGCGATGTCGGCGTTCTTCCACGGCTCGCGGCCCACATAGCCCGGGATGACGTACGCGATGCACAGCAACAGCAAGGCCCAGCGCGGCAGGCGCCGGGCCGCGTCCTGCGTGACGATGGCGGGGCTGGGTTTGGGGTTCAAGGCGACAGGCCAGGTTGACGACAAGCCATTCTGCGGGAAAGCGATGCGCGAAAAAAAAGCAGCACGAAACCGTGCTGCCTTGTTCCAGTCTTGTGCGCGGCGCCGGCGTGGCGGAGCCTGCGGAAAGCCTGTTAGCGTGCGACCTTGCCGAAGCGGTTGCGGAACTTCTCGACGCGGCCACCCATGTTGTCGACCGACTTCTGCGTGCCGGTGTAGAAGGGGTGCGACTCGCTGGAAGTGTCCAGCTTGTACAGCGGGTATTCCTTGCCTTCGAAAGTCTCTTTTTCTTTCGTGTTGACGCACGAGCGCGTTACAAACTTGAAGCCGTTGGACAGGTCCACGAACAGCACTTCGCGGTAGTCGGGGTGAATGCCTTCACGCATGATGTGTTTTCCTTGAGGGCAGCTGCGGCAGCCGCGCCGGCCCATCCGGCGTACTTTCCACGAAACCGCGCATTATACCAAATGGATTTCCCAAAAGACAATCCGGTGACCGCGGAGCCGGCCATGCCAGCGATCGCCATGGACGGGCTTGTACCGGCCATCGGCGATGTCACCCTTGCGAAGCAAAGGGGGAAGCCGCGTCAGCGGCTCAGGGGGGTCAGCCCCCTCTCCGCATCATGTCGAAGAACTCGACGTTGGTCTTGGTCGCCTTCATGCTCTTGATGACCATCTCCATCGCCTCGATCTCGTCCATGTTGTACATGAACTGGCGCAGGATGCGGGTCTTTTGCAGCACCTCGGGCGCCAGCAGCAGTTCTTCGCGGCGGGTGCCTGAGCGGTTGAGCTGGATCGAAGGAAACACGCGCTTTTCGTACAAACGGCGGTCCAGGTGGATTTCCGAGTTGCCGGTGCCCTTGAATTCTTCAAAGATCACCTCGTCCATGCGGCTGCCGGTGTCGATCAGCGCGGTGGCGATGATGGTCAGGCTGCCGCCTTCCTCGACATTGCGCGCGGCGCCCAGAAAGCGCTTGGGGCGGTGCAGGGCGCTGGCGTCCACGCCGCCCGTCAGCACCTTGCCCGACGAGGGCACGACGTTGTTGTAGGCGCGCGCCAGGCGGGTGATGGAGTCGAGCAGGATCACCACGTCCTTCTTCAACTCGACCAGGCGCTTGGCGCGCTCGATCACCATCTCGGCCACGTGCACGTGGCGTGCGGCGGGCTCGTCGAAGGTGGAGGCGATCACCTCGCCCTTGACCGAGCGCTGCATGTCGGTCACTTCTTCGGGGCGTTCATCGACCAGCAGCACCATCATGTGCGCTTCGGGGTAGTTGGCGCTGATGGCGTGGGCGATGGTCTGCATCATCACCGTCTTGCCGCTCTTGGGCGGCGCCACGATCAGCGCGCGCTGGCCTTTGCCGATGGGCGCGATGACGTCGATGATGCGGCCGGTGATGTTCTCCTCGCCCTTGAAGGCATCGCGCTCCAGGCGCATCTGCTCGCGCGGGAACAGCGGCGTCAGGTTCTCGAACATCACCTTGTGCTTGTTCTGCTCGGCCGGGCTGCCGTTGACCATGTCGAGCTTGGTCAACGCAAAGTAGCGCTCGCCGTCCTTGGGGATGCGCACCTCGCCCTCGATCATGTCGCCGGTGTGCAGGTTGAAGCGGCGCACCTGGCTGGGGCTGATGTAGATGTCGTCGGTGCTGGCCGTGTAGCTGCTGTCGGGGCTGCGCAAAAAGCCGAAGCCGTCGGGCAATATCTCCAGCACGCCATCGGCAAACACCTGCTCGCCGGCCTTGGCGCGCTTCTTGATCAGCGCAAACATCAGCTCCTGCTTGCGCATGCGGCCAGCGTTGTCGATTTCCAGCGTTTCGGCCTGCTTGAGCAGTTCGGAGACGTGCAGGGCTTTGAGTTCGTTCAGGTGCATGGCGATCGTCTTGCAGTGGACGGCGATCCGGCATCGGGATCGGCCAATCGGTAGGGCGATAGAGAGAAGATTTTGGGGGAGGTCTCGAAGCCCTGGAGATGGGCTTCGGTGCGGGCGCGCTGTGGGTCAGGGCGCCGGCCGGTGCTTGCCTGTGCACCGGCTTTCGAAGAGAGATTATGACAGCAAAAGAAAACTGGCCAGAACCAGCGCTTGGGCCAGTTTGGGGAAGCGTTCAGGCCAGTTGCTGGTCGATGAACTGCGACAGCTGCGCCTTGGTCAACGCGCCGACTTTGGTGGCCGACAACTGGCCGTTCTTGAACACCATCAGCGTCGGGATGCCGCGAATGCCGAACTTGGCGGGCACCGCGCGGTTCTCGTCGACATTGACCTTGGCGATCTGCAGCTTGCCGTCGTAGGCGGTGGCCAGCTCGTCCAGCGTTGGCGCGATGGCCTTGCAGGGGCCGCACCATTCGGCCCAGAAATCGACCAGCACGGGCTTGTCGGATTGCAGGACGTCGGTTTCAAAAGAGCTGTCGCTCACATGCTTGATCAATTCGTTGGGCATGATGTGAAGGCCCGGCTAAAGGCGGGCGTTGAGAAGATAAAGTGCCGGTCATTGTGACAGAAACACCTTTTCCCCACAGTCGCCACAGGCGTCCGTTGATGCTATGACGGCGATAGCTGAAAACGATGGCGCCACCGCGACCAGCGGTGTATTGAATGCTTGGCAGGGCTTGCTCGCGCGCATCGATGCCGAGTTGCGCCAGCTGGCCGCGCACCCTGCGCGCAGCGTGGTGCTGCTGCCCTACGCGCAGCTGATGCCGCTGGCCGCGCGGCTGTGGGCGGCGCAGTTTCCCGATGCGTTTGCGCCGCGTTTTGAGACCACCCGCAACTGGGCCACGCGCGCTGGCTGGTTCACGCCCGGCCCGCACGATCTGAGCTTTGACCACGGCCGCGACCTGCTCACCGCCGCCGCGCTGCTCGAAGGCGCGGGCCTGGCGGCGCAGCGCGCGCTGCTGGCCGGCCCGCTGGTCGAGCAGGCCACGCAGCTGGGCCAGATCGCCGCCAGCCTGCCGCCCGCGCTGCGCCCCGACTGGGCCGAGCAGGCGCGTGGCGCGCTGCCGCCCGTGGGCGATGGCCCGCTGGCGCTGGAAGCCGCCGTGGGCCGCATCGCCATCGCTTGGGCGGGTGGCTCGGACTACGCCACCGACGTTTTGTTTGCACCTCGCGTGGCCGATGCGCTGGACGCGCTGCTGATCGTGCCCGGCCTGCTGCCCGACCCGCTGACCGAGACGCTGGCCGAGCACTACTTTGAGAAAGCCGTGCTGCTGCAACCCGAGTCCGATGCAGCGCTGGGCCACATCGCCCTGCACACCTGCGCCGATGCCGAAGACGAAGCCGAGCGCGCCGCCGCCTGCGTGCTGCGCCAAATCGAGGTGGGCCGCGTGCCGGTGGCGCTGATCGCCGGCGACCGCCTGCTCACGCGCCGCATCAACGCGCTGCTGATCGAGCGCGGTGCACAGTTGCGCGACGAGACCGGCTGGAAGCTTTCCACCACCCACGCCGCCGCGCAACTGATGGCGGCGCTGCACGCGTGCGCGCCGCGCGCCTCCACAGACGAGGTGCTCGACTGGCTCAAGCTCGCCCCCGCCTTCGATGCGCGGCAGCAGCGCGCGCTGGAACGCCGCCTGCGCCGCGACGCCGTGCGCGGCTGGCCACAGGCCGCGCTGCTCACGGGCGATCAGCCGCTCACGCAGCACATCGAATCGCTGCGCGCCCCCATGATGGCCGCGCGCCCACTGGTCGACTGGCTGCCCGCCCTGCGCACGCTGCTGCAAGGCTGCGGCCTGTGGCCGCTGCTGGCGGCCGACGTGGCCGGCAACGCCGTCATTGACGCCCTCGGCTTGAGTGACGAAGCCCTGGCCGACTGGCGCGACTGGCCCGCCGCCCAGCGCCGCATGGGCCTGGCCGAATTCACCCGTTGGGTTGGCGAGGCGCTGGAAGCCGCCAGCTTCCGCCCGCCGCACCCGGCCGCCGCGCAAGTCGTGGTGCTGCCGCTGACGCAGTTGCTGGGCCGCCCCTTTGCCTCGCTGGTGCTGCCCGGCGCCGACGAACAGCGCCTGCCCGCCGCGCCCGAGCCGCCCGGCCCGTGGAGCGCCGCCCAGCGCCAGGCCCTGCACCTGCCCACGCGCGAGGATTTGCGCGACGCGCAAGCCGCCGCCTGGGCGCTGGCGCTGCGCGTGCCGCAGGTCGACGTGCTGTGGCGCAACACTGACGACAGCGGCGAGCCGCTGCTGCCTTCGCCCCTGGTGCAATCGCTACAACTTCAGGAGCTGGCTGCGCTGGGTGCAGAAGGACGAGAGGCCCGTTTCATTCAAATTCGCCCCACCGAACGCCCGCAGCCGCGCGGCGACGCACTGCCCACCCAGCCGCTGTCCGCCAGCGGCTACGAGATGCTGCGCGCCTGCCCCTACCGCTTCTTCGCGCTGCGCCAGTTGGGCCTGGCCGAAGAGGGCGAGCTGGACGTCGACATCGACAAGCGCGATTGGGGCAACTGGCTGCACGACACGCTGCGCGGCTTTCACGAAGCGCTGCGTGTTGCGCCCGATGCCGACCGGCTGACCCTGATCGACGCCGCCGCCGAAGCCGCCACCGAGGCGCTCGGCCCCGGCCTGGAGCCGGGCGAATTCATGCCCTTCGCCGTCGCCTGGCCCACGCTGCGCGATGCCTACCTGCAATGGCTGGCCAAGCACGAAGCTGGCGGCGCCCAATTCAAGCTGGCCGAAGAAAGCATCGACACGCAACGCGGCCCGCTGCGCCTGAAAGGCCAGATCGACCGCATCGACGAGGTGACGGACGGCGCCACGCTGCTCATCGACTACAAGACCGAGCCGCTCGCCCGCACGCGCGATCGCATCAAGGCCGGCAACGAAGACACGCAGTTGCCGTTCTACGCCCTGCTGTCCGGCGCCGACGCCCCGCGCGCCGCCTACCTCAACCTGGCCGAACGCGAAGTCCCCAGCCTGCACGAGTTGCCCGAGCTGCCCATGCTGGCCGCGCAGCTGTACGAAGGCATGGCATACGACCTGGCCCGCATTGCCGCCGGCGAGCCGCTGCCCGCGCTGGGCGAAGGCAGCGTGTGCGGCTGGTGCGACGCGCGCGGGCTGTGCCGCAAGGATTTCTGGAAAACATGACCACCCCCCTGAGTCGCGCTACGCGCGCCCTCCCCCCGAGGGGGACAACGCTGGTGGACGGGGAGACCCCGTCCACGGCGTTCTGGCACGGCCTGCTCCGCGGCCTGGTGAAGGGCTTGCTGCGCAGCCCGAGTGCAGGTGTCTGCGCCGGAGCAGCGCCATGACCACCCCCGCCTACGAACACAACGGCGCCCCTTGCAGCCGCGCCGCCTTCTACGCCATTGCCTGCGACCCGCGCCGCAGCGTGGCGGTGGAGGCTTGCGCGGGCGCGGGCAAGACGTGGATGCTGGTGTCGCGCATCCTGCGCGCTTTGCTTGATGGCGCCGCGCCGCAAGAAATCCTCGCCATCACCTTCACCAAGAAGGCCGCGGGCGAGATGCGCGAGCGGCTGCAGCAGTGGCTGGCCGACTTCGCCGCGCCGCGCGCCGCCGAGACGCCCGAAGCCTGGCAGCAGCGCCTGGATGCCGAGCTGCTTGCAAGAGGAATCGAGCCCCAGCGCTTGCCCAGTCAGCGCGAGCAGCTACAAAATTTATATCAATCGCTGCTGGCCCAGGGCCGACCGGTACAGATCCGCACCTTCCACAGCTGGTTTGCCGCCTTGCTGCGCAGCGCGCCGCTGTCGGTGTTGCAGCAGCTGGGTTTGCCCTCCACCTACGAGCTGCTCGAAGACGATGCCGACGCCGTGGCCGAGGTCTGGCGCCGCTACCTGCGCCGCGTGGCGGGCGATGCGGATCTGAGCGCCGACTACGCCGCGCTGGTCGCCACGCTGGGCCGCCACCGCGCCCACGCCGCGCTGGAAGGCGCGCTGGCCCGCCGCGTTGAATTTCTGCTGGCCGATGCCGCCGGCCACGTCGATGACGCTGTTGAACCCTTCGACGTGCTCTACCCGCGCCTGGCCGGCGTCGCCCAGCCCGCCGACTGGCTGCTGCAGCGCGCCGCCGGCCGCGCCTTGCTGCAAGACGCTGCCCGCGCGCTGGCCCCGCTGGCGCGCACCTACGCCGCCAAGGGCGCCGAGTTGCTGGCCGCTCTCGAAGCGGAAGATTGGGACGGCGTGGTCGCCGCGCTGTTCACCAAAAACGGCACGCCACGCGCCTTCAGCAAGCACACGCACGACGACGTGCGCGCCGCGCAAAACGAGGTCGAAGCCGTGCTGGCCGCCGAAGCGCAGCACGCCGCGCGCCAATACCACCTGCGCATGACGCGCCTCACGCGCCCGCTGATCGAATCGTTTGCCGAACTCAAGCGCGAGCGCGGCTGGGTCGACATGAGCGATGTCGAGCGCGCCGCGCTCACCCTGCTGTCCGACCCGTTCCTCAGCGGCTGGGTGCAAGAGCGGCTCGACGCGCGCACCCGCCACCTGCTGATCGACGAGTTTCAAGACACCAACCCGCTGCAATGGCAGGCGCTGCACGCGTGGCTGTCGTCCTATGCCGGCGCCGGTGGCGGCACCAGCGCGCCCAGCGTGTTCATCGTCGGCGACCCCAAGCAAAGCATTTACCGCTTTCGGCGTGCCGACCCGCAGGTCTTCATCGCCGCGCAGGACTTCATCGTGAACGCGCTGGACGGCGACCGCCTGGCCTGCGACCACACGCACCGCAACGCGCCCGAAGTGCTGGGCGCCGTCAACACCGTGATGCTGGCCGCGCAGGCCGCCGACGAGTTCAGCGGCTATCGCGCCCACAGCACCGAATCCACCGCGCGCGGCCACATCGGCGCGCTGCCGCTCATCCCGCGCCCCGATCGCGCGGCGACAGGCGAGGGCGACGAACCCGTTTGGCGCGACAGCCTGACCACCCCGCGCGTAGCGCTCGAAGACAGCCTGCGCACCCTCGAATCGCGCCAGGCCGCCCGCTGGATCGCCAGCCGCATCGCCGCTGGCGTGCCGCCTGATCGTGTGATGGTGCTGGCCCGCAAGCGCCTGCCGCTGGGCGAACTGCAGGCCGAGCTGCGCCAGCTGGGCATCGCCTGCGAACAGCCTGAGCAGCAGGTGCTGGGCGAGCAAGCGGCGGTGCAAGACGTGCTGGCTCTGGTCGATGCGCTCGTCTCGCCGGGGCACGATTTGGCGCTCGCGCGCGCGCTGAAAAGCCCGCTGTTTGGCCTGACCGACGACGACCTGGTGCGCATCGCGTTGGCCGTGCGCGCTTCTACTCCCTCGCCCCCCTGGGCAGAAGGCAGGGGTGAGGGGCAGCCCGCGCCCGACGCGCCCCCGCCGCCTCGCCGCACCCCCCCCGCCTGGCTCGAAGTACTCCCAAAAACAGAGCTGCCCACGCTGGATACACATGCGCTGGCGGCCGATTTGACTCAATACCGCCATTGGCTGCTCACCCTGCCACCGCACGACGCATTGCAAGCCATCTACAGCCACCGCGACGTGCTGGCCCGCTTTGCCGCTGCCGCCCCCGCGCCCGAGCGCGCGCAGGTGTTGGCGCAACTGCGCGCGCTGCTGGCCGCCGCGCTGCGCGTGCAGGGCGGTCGCTTCTTGACCGCCTACCAGTGGCTGCGCGCACTGCGCCGCCAGCGCCTGCCCGCGCCGCGCCCATCGGCGCCGCAGGCCGTGCAGCTGCTCACCGTGCACGGCGCCAAAGGGCTGGAGGCCGACGAAGTGCTGCTGCTCGACGCCGCCAGCGCCGCCCCGCGCGGCGGCGGCCCCACCACGCTGATCGACTGGCCGGGCGAGCAGCCCGCGCCCACGCGCCTGGTCTTTCTGGCCAGCGAGGACGCCCCCCCGCCCGGCGTAGCCGACCTGGCCGCGCAAGAAGCCGCCGCGCAAGCGCGCGAAGAACTCAACGCCCTGTACGTCGCCATGACCCGTGCGCGCGGGCGGCTGGTGCTCTCGGGCGTCACGCCGTACAGCCAGCCGGCCAGCAGCTGGTGGCAGCGCATCGAAGCCCTGGCCGAGCCGCTGCCCGTGCCGCAGGATGCCGTGGCGCCCGCCGGCGATGAAGACAGCTTTGCAATGCTCGAACTGCCGCCAGCGCTTGTCCAGCAAGCGCAAGAAGCTATCGAAAGTGAAGTTGCCAAAGCCGAACCCACTGACACCTCGCGCGTTGGCGAAGCCATGCACTGGCTGCTGGAGCACGCCGCCGACACCCCGCAGGGCTGGCTGCCCGAGCGTGTGGCGCAAGCGCGCCGCCGCTTTGGCGCCGACGCCGATCAGGCCGCCCGTGCCGAAATCCTGGCACGCCGCATCCTCACGGGTGATGCCGCTTGGGCCTGGGCTGGCGGTGAAGTGCTGGAGGCCTTCAACGAGATCGAACTCACCCACCAAGGCCAGCGCCTGCGCATCGACCGGCTGGTGCGCCGTCGCGCCGGCGCGCATGGGGATGAGGCGTGGTGGGTGCTCGACTACAAAAGCGCCGCGCGGCCGGAGCGTGATGCGTTGCTGGTGGAGCAACTCGGCCGATATCGAGAAGCGGTGTCGTTGATCCACCCGGGCCAGACGGTGGTGGCGGCGTTTTTGAGTGCGGATGGAAGGGTTGTATCGGTTGGTTGAGCTTTTGGGTTGGATGCGCTGTTGGCCGGGATGTGCGCCCGGCGGCGCAGTCACTTTCTTTTGCTCCGCCAAAAGAAAGTGACCAAAGAAAAGGCGGCCCCACTGGCTGCGTCCCTCCGCTTCGCTGCGGGCAACCTGCGGTGCTCGCGGGCGAGGTGGGGCGCACTTCTTTTGCCTACTTTTCTTGTGCGAGCATGAAAAGTAGGTCGCCCGCCGGGGCGAACTCCCGGCCAACCGCGCTGCACCCACCGCGACCCGTACCATCGCCCCTCCCATCACAGCCGAAAAAAAGAACATGACACCCCCCACCCCCCAGGTCCTCATCATCGGCGCCGGCCCCGCCGGCCTGATGGCGGCCGAGGTGCTCTCCGGCGCAGGCGTCGCGGTGGATGTGTTCGACGCCATGCCCTCCGTCGGCCGCAAGTTCCTGCTGGCGGGCAAGGGCGGGCTCAACCTGACGCATTCCGAGCCGCTGCCCGCCTTCATCGGTCGCTACGGTGCGCAGACCGACACCGTGGCGAATTGGCTGGGCGACTTCGGGCCCGACGCCACGCGCGAATGGGCGGCGGGGCTGGGCGTCGAAACCTTTGTCGGCACGTCGGGCCGCGTGTTTCCGGCCGAGATGAAGGCCGCGCCGTTGCTGCGCGCGTGGCTGCAGCGGCTGCGCCACCCGTCGGCCGGCGGCGCGCCAGTGCGCTTTCACATGCGGCATCGGTGGGTGGGCTGGCAAGCTGAGAAAACTATGAATTCAGTAGCTGCCAGCGCAAGTCCATCAAGCGCTGGCGGCCTTTTTTGCTTTGAATCGCCGGTGGGCGAGGTCAATGTGCAGCCACGCGTCGCCGTGCTGGCGCTGGGCGGCGCGAGCTGGCCGCGACTGGGTTCGGACGGCACCTGGATGCCGTGGCTGCAGCAGATGGGCGCCGACGTGGCGCCGCTGCAACCCGCCAACTGCGGCTTCGACGCGGCAGGCCGCGCAGGCGACGGCTGGACGCCATTTTTCAGCGAGCGCTTTGCCGGCCAGCCGCTGAAGAACGTGTCGATCACTTTCACAAATCACGCGGGCCAGCGCTTCGAGCGGCGCGGCGAGTTTGTGCTGACGGCCACGGGCGTCGAAGGCAGCCTGATCTACGCCGCCAGCGCCGCGCTGCGCGACGAGATCGCGCGCGCCGGCAGCGCCACCTTCACGCTCAACCTGTTGCCGGGCCGCACAGCAGCGGATGTGCACGCCGCCGTGGCGCATCCGCGCGGCAGCCGCAGCCTGTCGTCACATTTGAAAAGCCGGCTCGGCCTGGCGCCGGTGCACACCGCGCTGCTGCACGAGTTGCTGACGGCCGAGCAATTGAAGGACGCGGCCGCGCTGGCGCAAGCGATTCAGGCGCTGCCGATCACGCTGCGGGCGCCGCGCCCGGTGGCCGAGGCGATCAGCACGGCCGGCGGCGTGCGCCTGTGGGCTTTGACGGAAGACCTCGAACTGCGCACCGCGCCCGGTGTGTTCTGCGCCGGCGAGATGCTGGACTGGGAGGCGCCGACCGGCGGCTACCTGCTCACGGCCTGCCTGGCCAGCGGCGTGCGGGCGGCGCGGGGCGTGCTGCGCCGGCTCGAGCACGGTTGATATTCAAGAGAAAAAGGGCGCTGGCGCTTGTCCAGAAAGCGCGAGCAGCTATCAAAAGCAGAGTTTCGCCGCGATGTGAAGGCGCCGCTTCAACCCCAGCTGCGCACGCGCCCGGTGTCGATGTGCACGAAGTTGTCGCTCTCGTAAAAGCCGACGCCGCCGGCCTTGAGCGACAGGGCCGCATCGCGCAAATCGGTCAACGCCACGCCGGGCAGGCGCACGTCGATGGCCTTGCCGTCCATGTGCAGGCTGCGCTTGGCCACGCCGCCGCCGCGCGTGGTGCGCAGGGTTTCGTTGGTGTGCGGGCTGCGGTAGCCGGAGATGACGTCGAAGGGCAGCTCGGTGCCCAGCTCGCGCCGCACGGCGTGCAGCAGGTTGTACAGCTCGGGGTCCATCTGGCCGACTTCCTGCGTGTAGTGGTCGCGCAGAAAGTGGTTCAGGTGGTCGAGCGCGCGCGGCACAAAGTCGCCGCCCACGGCATAGACCAGCGCCGTGCGCTCGTTGGTGTGCAGGTGGTTGAACGACAGGCGGCGCGCGCCGGCCGTGCTGGCGGGCGAGAAAGCGCGCGCGGCGCCGGGCAGCAGCACGCCGGCGGCGGCCACCTTGGCGGCGCTGAAGCTGCGGCCCAGGAACAAGCGGCGGTGCGGGTTCTGCATGGTGGTGATGTTACAAATGGGTGGGCGGTCGGCGTGGCGACTCATTGTGCCGCTATCGAATCCGATGCGCCAGCGCGCGCGGACACTGGCTGTGGCGCGGCGGGCACGCGCGTGACGGGTGTCACGGTGGCGGCGGGCGCGGGGCGGGGTTGCTTGAGGGCTTTTTCCAGCACCGCGTCTTGCCCGTACACGTCGGGCACGAAGTGCGGCTTGCCGCCGTCGATGACAGCGGTCTGGTACAGCATCAGCACGGGCACCGGCTCCAGCAGCTTGGCGGTGACGGGGCGCGGGCGGCCCATGGATTGGCGGATGCGCGCCTCGGTCCATTCGGGCTGGTCGTGCAGCACCCATTGCGCCAGCGCCACCGGCTCTTCGATGCGCACGCAACCGTGGCTGAAGTCGCGCCGCGTGCGGCTGAACAGGCCGGGCGAGGGCGTGTGGTGCAGGTAGATGTTCTGGTTGTTGGGCAGCATGAACTTGATGTCGCCCAGCGCGTTGCGCGGCCCGGGGCGCTGGCGGATGCGCATTTGGCCGGCCAGCACGGCGTCCAGATTCTGCGGCGTGACGTCGGTGCTGACGCCGCTGGCGCTTACGAATTCCATGCCCTGCGCGGCCAGGTAGCCGGGGTTGCGGCGCAGCGTGGGCACCGTCTCCTTGCGCGCGATGGAGGGCGGGATGTTCCAGTAAGGGCTGAACTCGATCCACAGCATGTCTTCGTCGAACAGCGGCGTGCGCGTGTCGAGCGCCTTGCCGACGATGACGCGCATCTGCAGATCCTCGCGCACGCTGCCGGCGTCGGTTCGGAACGCGCGCAGCATGAACTCGGGCACGTTGACGGTGACAAATCGCGGCGCCGCCGGCAGCGGCGTCAGGCGCATGCGTTCCATGGCCAGCGCGATCTGTTGCGCGCGGGTGGCGGGTGGCACGGCCAGCGCGTCGAGCGTGCTCTTTCCGATGACGCCATCGGCCGGCAGCGCATGCCGTGACTGAAAAGATTGCACCGCTTTTTGCAGCGTTGCGTCGTACGTGGTGACAGCGGTGGCAGGCGCCTCGGGCAGATCGCCCAGCGCCTGCAGCCGCTCGGCCAGCGTGGCGAGGCCCGCCCAACGCTGGCCGGCCTGCAGCTTGCCGCCGGGCAGGGCAGGCAGCGGCGCGCGCCACGCGGGGTGATCGGCCAGGCTGCTGTAGTGCATCAAGGCCTTTTGCAGCTCTGCGTATTGCGGCCAGGGCGGCAGGGCGGCGCGCTGGGCGTCTTGCAGCTGGCCTTGCGCAACGGCTTCGCGCAGTACGGTGGGCAAATCGGGCGCGGGCGCCGTGGCGCTGTCGTAGCGCGCCTGGATGCGCGCCGGATCCACGCGGCCGTGGCGCAGATCGCTGAGGTAGGCCAGCACCTGGCGGGTGAGCGATTCGTCGAGCTGCGCGGCGGCGTCGGGCGACGGCGCGGCGTGTTCGGCATCGGCCACGGCGGACGTGAGGCGGCTGGCGTTGTAATCCTGCGGGCGCAGGCCTTGCTGCTCGGCGTCGGTCAGCCAGCGCACGGCCTCGCGCGTGGCGGCGCGCGGGCGGCCGGCATCGTCCAGCCACAGCGCTTCGGCCTGCGCCAGCGGCGCGGCCAGGGCAAGCAGGCAGGCACCGAGCCATCCGCCCCGGCGCGTGGATCGTAAAAGCCAATGGCCGCGGAGCAGGCCATGCGGGGCTGCCGCGGAGCGGGCTTGGCCCGGCCGCTGGCGGCGTCCCCCTGGGGGGAAGGCGCGCAGCGCCTCAGGAGGGATCAAATACCGACGCACAGGTACTTCATCTCCAGATATTCATCGAGGCCATGGCGCGAACCTTCGCGGCCCAGGCCCGATTGCTTGACGCCACCAAACGGCGCCTGCTCGACCGAAATGATGCCGGTGTTGATGCCGACGATGCCGTATTCCAGCGCCTCGCCCACGCGCGTGATGCGGCCGATGTCGCGCGCGTAGAAGTAGCTCGCCAGGCCGAAGATGGTGGCGTTGGCGGCATCAATCGCCTCTTGCTCGGTCTTGAAGCGGAACACCGGCGCCAGCGGGCCGAAGGTTTCTTCGGTGGCGACCAGCATGTCGGCCGTGGCGCCCGAGATCACGGTGGGCTCAAAGAACTGGCCCTTCATCTTCTCGCCACCCGTCAGCACCTTGCCGCCTTTCTTGACGGCGTCGGCGACGTGCCTGGCGACCTTGTTCACCGCCGCGTCCTCGATCAGCGGGCCAATTACCACGCCGTCGTCAAAGCCGTTGCCGACCTTCATCTTGGCCACCTTGGCGGCCAGCTTCTTGACGAACTTGTCGTAGATGCCGTCTTGCGCGTACAGCCGGTTGGCGCACACGCAGGTCTGGCCGGCGTTGCGGTATTTGCTGGCGATGGCGCCTTCCACCGCCGCATCAATGTCGGCATCGTCAAACACGATGAAGGGCGCGTTGCCGCCCAGCTCGAGCGCCAGCTTCTTGATGGTGGGCGCGCACTGCGCCATCAAAATGCGGCCCACTTCGGTGCTGCCGGTGAACGACAGGTGGCGCACCACCTCGCTTTCGCACAGCACCTTGCCGACGGCGCTGGAATCGGTGGTGGTGATCACGTTGATGACGCCCGCCGGCACGCCCGCGCGCACCGCCAGCTCGGCCGCGGCCAGCGCGGTGAGCGGCGTCAGCTCGGCCGGCTTGATGATGACCGGGCAGCCCGCCGCCAGCGCGGGCGCGACCTTGCGCGTGATCATGGCGAGCGGAAAGTTCCACGGCGTGATCGCCGCGCACACGCCAATCGGCTGGCGCAGCACCATCAGGCGCTTGGTTGGGTCGGACGTGGGCAGCGTCTCGCCGCCGGCGCGCTTGGCCTCTTCGGCAAACCACTGTACAAAGCTGGCGCCGTAGGCGACTTCGCCCTTGGCTTCAGGCAGCGGCTTGCCTTGCTCGGCGGTCATCAGGCGGCCCAGGTCGTCCTGATTCGCCATCAAAAGGTCGAACCACTTCATCAGGATGGCGTGGCGCTGCTTGGCGGTGAGTTCGCGCCACGCGGGCCAAGCTTGGTTGGCGGCGGCGATGGCGGCCTTGGTCTCGCGCGGGCCGAGATCGGCCACGTCGGCCAGCTTGGCGCCGGTGGCGGGGTCAATGACGTCAAAGCGTGCCTTGCCCTTGACCCACTTGCCATCGATCAGGCCGTCGGTTTTCAGCAGGGTGGGGTCTTTCAGCAGGGCAAGCGGGGTGGCTTTTGCGTCCATGGTGTCTCCAGGCATTGGGTTCGTGATACGAGCCATTGTAGGCAAGGCGTGTGACCCCTCGCTTCAAGGGTTTTAAGGCGCCAGAGCTTGCCCATCAAGCGCGAGCAGCTACGTAAAAGATAGCTTAAGGGTTGCGCTACAAGAGCGGCGACGCCAACCGCGCCACCGCCTCAAACAACTGCTGCCACGGCGGCGCGCGCCGATCCAGCGGCACCAGCTTGCAGTGCGACAAATCGTCGTCGAACATCTCGGCCAGTCGCTGGTTGAAGGCGCGGTCCATCACCACCGCCATCACCTCGAAGTTGAGGCGAAAACTGCGGTTGTCGAAGTTGGCGCTGCCCACGCTGCCGTACAGCGTGTCGACCACCAGCGTCTTGGCGTGGAGCATGCGGTCGTGGTATTCAAAGACCAGCACGCCGGCGTCTTGCAGTTCCTTGTAGTACGAGCGCGCGGCGGCCGTCACCACGCGCGAATCGCTTTTTTCAGGAACCATCAGCTTGACCTGCACGCCGCGCAGCGCCGCGTTGGTCAGCGCCGTCAGCGCCGATTCGGTCGGCACAAAGTAGGGCGTGGCCAGCCACACGCGTTCGCGCGCCATGTTCAGCGCGTCGATCATGGCGCGGTGAATCGCCTCGGTGTCCGAATCGGGGCCGCTGGTGACGATTTGCACCGGCAGCGCGCCGGGCGCCTGCTCGGGCAGCAGGTCTTCGTCGGGCGCCGGCGGGCGGCCTTCGGCGTAGTGCCAGTCGCGCAAAAACACGTATTGCAGCCAGCGCACCGCGCCGCCGCGAATCAGCAAATGCGTGTCGCGGTAGGCGTGGTCGGGGCGGATGTGCTCGTTCTCGTCGTCGGTGACGTTGATGCCGCCGACAAAGCCGGTGTGGCCGTCGATCACCACGATTTTGCGGTGCGTGCGCAGGTTGACCAGCGGCCGCAGGCGATCGAGCCGCGCGGGGTGGAACACCGCAAATTCGCCGCCCGCCGCGCGAAACTCATCCAGCAACCGCCGATGCCGGCGCGACAGCAGCTTGGGCGAGCCGATGGCGTCCACCAGCAGGCGCACCTTCACGCCGGCGCGCGCCTTGGCGATCAGCGCCTGCAGCAGACGCGAGCCGGTCTCGTCGGGCTCGAAGATGTAGTACTCGAGGTGAATGTGCCCGCGCGCGCCGTCGATCTCGCGCAGCAGCGCGTCGAGCGTGGCGCCGCCGCTGGCCAGCACGTCGACGCTTTGCGCGCTCGACATCGGCAGGCCGCTGGCTTCTTCGATCAGCCGCGCGTGCTGGACCGCCCAGGCCGGCACGTCGGGGCGCTCGGCGCGCAGCGCGCTCACGTCCTCGCGCGACATCAGCGCGGCGCGCTTGTGCCAGCGCTTGAGCCGCTGGCGCTTGATGCGCTGCGGGCCAAAGTAGGCGTACACCAGCAAGCCCACCACCGGCATCAGGTTCAACACCATGATCCAGGCCAGCGTCGAGACGGGCGACTTGCGCTGCAGGATGATCCAGGTGGTGAGGACGATGCTGGAAATCGTCCACGTCCAGCCGATCCACACCGTCAGCGGATGCCCGGCAATGATGAATTGCTGCAGCCAGGCGATCATCTGGGAAGCGGCTTCAGCCGAGCCGCTGTGACCAGGCGTCCGGCGCGAAGCCGACGGTGATGGCGCCATCGGCCCATTCGACCACCGGGCGCTTGATGGCGCTGGGCTCGCGCAGCAGCAAATCGGCGGCGCTGGCGGCGTCGTGCACGGCGGCTTGCGCAGCCGCATCCAGCTTGCGCCAGGTCGTGCCCTGGCGGTTGAGCACCTTGTCCCAGCCCGCCGCGGCCAGCCAGCGCGCCAGGTGCTCGGGCGGCACGCCCTGCTTCTTGAAATCGTGAAAGGCGTGGTCCACGCCGCGCTCGGCCAGCCAGGCGCGCGCCTTCTTCACGGTGTCGCAGTTGGGGATGCCGTACAGGGTGATGCTCGCCATGGCGGGCGATGATGCCACGGGTGAAAGACAATCGCCGCCTGATGAAAACGCTCGACGACTGGCTCGCGCACTGCGAGCAACTGCACCCGAAAACCATCGACATGGGGCTGGACCGCGTGCGTGCCGTGGCCGAGCGCATGGGGTTGCGCTTTGACTGCCCGGTGTTTACCGTCGCCGGCACCAACGGCAAGGGATCGACCTGCGCCATGCTGGAGGCGATCCTGACGCAAGCGGGTTTTCGCACCGGGCTGTTCACCTCGCCGCACCTGGTGCGGTTTGAAGAACGCTGCCGGATTCGCGGCCAGAACGTCGATGCTTCTGATTTGGTAGCTGCCTTCGCCCGTGTGGAAAGCGCCAGGGCCGAAATATCCTTGACGTATTTCGAGTTCACCACGCTCGCCATCCTCGACACGCTGGCGCGCGCGGGGCTCGACGCGGTGATCCTGGAAGTGGGCCTGGGCGGTCGACTGGACGCGGTGAACATCATCGACACCGACTGCGCCATCATCACCAGTATCGACATCGACCACGCCGAACTGCTGGGCGATACGCGCGAGAAGATCGGCTTCGAGAAAGCCGGCATCCTGCGCACCGGCCGCCCTGCCATCGTCAGCGACCCGGTGCCGCCGCAAAGCGTGATCGACCGCGCGACCGAGATCGGCGCCGACCTGTGGCTGCTGGGGCGCGACTTCAACTATTCAGGCGACAAGCAGCAATGGGCCTGGGCCGGGCGCGGGCGGCGCTATGCCGGGCTGGCGTATCCCGCGCTGCGCGGCGCCAACCAACTCATCAACGCATCGGGCGTGCTGGCGGCATTGACGGCGATGCGCCAGCAGCTGCCGGTGACGGCGCAAGCGGTGCGCAACGGGCTGGCGCTGGTCGATCTGCCCGGGCGCTTTCAGGTCGTGCCCGGCCAGCCGGCGCTGGTGCTGGACGTGGCGCACAACCCGCATTCGGTGGCGGCGCTGGCGCTCAACCTCGATGCGATGGGTTTTTACCCCACCACGCACGCCGTTTTTGGCGCCATGGCCGACAAGGATTTGACGCCGATGCTGCAGCGCATGGACCCGCTGGTTGACCGCTGGTACTTCACCGATTTGCCCACCCCACGCGCGGCCAGCGGCGCCGCTTTGCAGGCGGCGTGGCAAGCCCTGACGCAGCGCAAGGATGCGAGTTCGGCGGTGTTCAGCCAGCCGCTGGACGCCCTGCACGCGGCGGCGGCCAAGGCGCAGGCGGCAGATAGAATCGTCGTCTTCGGATCGTTCTACACCGTGGGCGGCGTGCTGGAGCACGGCACCCCGCGCCTGCAAGCCGGCGCCGCCGCGCAGGGCCCCCGCGGCTGACCCAGGAATTCATGGCATTTTTCAAGTTTCGCCAGCGCGGCCAGCCTTCTCAACCCGAGCCGGCCCGCGGCCGTGGCCGCAAGAATGAACCGGCCGCCCCCGGCCCGCAGGAAACCATCGACACGCTGCGCCGCCGCGCGCGCCACCGCCTGATCGGCGCGGCGGTGCTGGTGGGGCTGGCCATCATCGGCTTTCCGTTGCTGTTCGATACCCAGCCGCGCCCGGTGGCGGTGAATGCGCCCATCACCATTCCCGACAAGGACAAGGTGGCGCCCCTCCGGACGCCCGACCCGGTGCCCGCCGCCGCCAGCCTGGGCGAGCGCGAGGAGATGGTGAGCGGCGCCGTGGCGCCACGCGGCGGCGAACGCACCGCCAGCGCCAGCGCAGCGGCCGTCGCGCCGGCGCGCCGCGCGTCCGCCGAAAAACCCGCCGCCCCGACCCGCGATGCGCGGCCAGACGCCGCAGCCGCCGATGCGCGCGCCAAGGCCGAAGAAGCCGCCCGCCTGAAGGCCGAGGAAGCCGCGCGCGCCAAAGCCGCCCAGGCCAAGCGCGAAGAAGAAGCCAAGGCCGCCCAGGCCCGGCGCGACGACGACCGCAGCCAGGCGCAGACCGATGCCCAGGCCAAGCGTGAAGAAGCGGCGCGCGCCAAGCGCGAGCAGGAAGCCCGCGCCAAGCGCGAGTCCGAGTTGCGCGCCAAACGCGAGGAAGCCGCGCGCGCCCGCGCCCTGCTGGAAGGCCGCGGCACGCCTTCAGCCGACAAGCCAGCCGCCGCTGATGCCAAGGGCGGCCGCTTCATCGTGCAGGTGGGCGCGTTTGCCGACGACAGCGCCGTGCGCGAGGCGCGCCAGAAGGCCGAGCGCGCCGGCGTCAAAACCTACACCCAGACCGTGGAAACGTCCGCCGGCAAGCGCACCCGCGTGCGCGCCGGCCCGTTCAGCAGCCGCGAAGACGCCGACAAGGCCGCCGGCGCGCTGAAAAAAGCCGGCCTGGGCGGCTCGGTGCTGTCGTTGTGACGTGAAGCGCGCCTTGCCACCGCTGCGGCCGCCCCACCGCGAAAGCGCCGCATGACCCTGTCCGCCATCGACTGGCTGGCGCTGACCGTGCTGATCGCCTCGCTGCTGCTGGGCGCCTGGCGCGGCCTGCTGTACGAGGTGCTGTCGCTGGCCGGCTGGGTGGTCGCTTTTCTGGCCGCGCGCTGGGCGGCGCCGGTGGTGGGCGATTGGTTGCCGATGGGCGAATCGTCCGAGCCGCTGCGCTACGCGGCCGGCTTTGCGCTGGTGTTCATTGCCACCGCTTTCCTGTGCGGCATGCTGGCCGCGCTGGCGCGCCACGCGGCCAAGGCGATCGGCGTGCGGCCGGTGGATCGCCTGTTTGGCGCCGTGTTCGGCGTGCTGCGCGGCGTTTTGGTGCTGCTGGTGCTGGCCGCGCTGGTGTCGCTGACGCCGCTGCGCGACGAGGCGTGGTGGCGCCAGTCGCAAAGCGCGCCCTGGCTTGAAATGGCGCTGATGCACCTCCACCCTTGGTTGCCAGATGCGTTGGGCAGGCAGCAGCCGATGACACCGCCAGCCGGCGAACCGGTCGCGTCAATGGCCGTGCCATTGACTCGTCATTCGTGATCGGGGCGAGCCGGTGAATCGCTTTCGGCCCGACAATCGACCATTCACCCATCTTGAGCCCGGAACCCCCACCATGTGCGGCATCGTCGGCGTTGTCAGCAACGCACCCGTCAACCAGCTGATCTACGACGCGCTGTTGCTGCTGCAGCACCGCGGCCAGGACGCGGCCGGCATCGTCACGCAGCAGGACCGCAAGTTCCACATGCACAAGGCCAAGGGCATGGTGCGCGACGTGTTTCGCACGCGCAACATGCGCGCGCTGCCCGGCCACAGCGGCCTGGGCCAGGTGCGCTACCCGACGGCCGGCGACGCGTACAACGAGGAAGAAGCGCAACCCTTCTACGTCAACGCGCCGTTCGGCATCGTGCTGGTGCACAACGGCAACCTGACCAATGCCGACGCGTTGAAGGCCGAGCTGTTCACCACCGACCACCGCCACATCAACACCGAGAGCGATTCCGAAGTGCTGCTCAACGTGCTGGCGCACGAGCTGGGGCGCGCCACGCGCGGCGCCGCGCTGGGGCCGGACGAGGTGTTTGCCGCCGTCAGCGCCGTGCACCGGCGCATTCGCGGCTCTTACGCCGTGATCGCCCAGATCGCCGGGCGCGGCATGCTGGCGTTTCGCGATCCGTTCGGCATCCGCCCGCTCAACCTGGGGCGCAGCGCCGATGGCGGCGTGATGCTGGCCAGCGAAAGCGTGGCGCTGGAAGGCACCGGCTTCATGCCCGAGCGCGACGTGGCGCCGGGCGAGGCGGTGTTTGTCACGCTCGATGGCACGGTGCACACGCGCCAGTGCGCGCCGCAGGCGCAGCTGTCGCCGTGCATTTTTGAATACGTCTATCTGGCGCGGCCCGATTCGGTGCTGGACGGCATCTCGGTCTACCAGGCGCGCATGAACCTGGGCGAGACGCTGGCCAAGCGCGTGATTTCCACCGTGCCGCCAGACCAGATCGACGTGGTGATCCCGATCCCCGAATCCAGCCGGCCCAGCGCCACCGAACTGGCGCGCCTGCTCGGCAAGCCGTACCGCGAAGGCTTCGTCAAGAACCGCTACGTGGGCCGCACCTTCATCATGCCGGGGCAGGCGGTGCGCAAGAAATCGGTGCGGCAAAAGCTCAACGCCATCGCCAGTGAATTTGCCGGCCGCAACGTGCTGCTGGTCGATGATTCCATCGTGCGCGGCACGACGTCGAAAGAGATCGTGCAGATGGCGCGCGAAGCCGGTGCGCGCAAGGTGTACCTCGCCAGCGCTGCGCCGCCGGTGCGCTATCCCAACGTCTACGGCATCGACATGCCGACCAAGGACGAGCTGGTCGCGCACGGCCGCAGCGTGGAAGAAATCCGCCAGATCATCGGCGCCGACGCGCTGATCTATCAGGACGTGGACGCCATGAAGCGCGCCATCGGCCAGCTGAACCCGTCGCTGCGCGGCTTCGATGCCTCGTGCTTCGACGGCGTGTACGTGACCGGCGACATTACCGAAGGCGACATCGACCGCATGAATCAGCAGCGCGTGAAGACGGACGAGGGCGAAGCCGAGGGCTCGCGCCTGACGCTGCCCAACGCCTTCGTCGCCTGATTTTCAAGGCATTTCGGCCTCCGGCGCTTGTCCATCAAGCGCAAGCAGCTATAAAAAACAGAGTATTTCGATGACCGTGGAACGCACCTTGCCGCCCGATCTGCACCCCGACACGCTGGCCGTGCGCGTGGCCATCGAGCGCAGCCAGTACGGCGAGAACTCCGAAGCGCTGTACCTGACCACCGGCTTCGTGCAGCCCGATTCAGCCACCTCGGCGGTGCGTTTTCAAAGCGGCGAGGGCTACACCTACGCGCGCACGTCGAACCCCACCGTGACCGCTTTCGAGCGCCGCCTGGCGGCGCTGGAAGGGACTGAAGCCGCCATCGGCGCGGCCAGCGGCATGGGCGCGATCCTGATGATGATCATGGGGCTGCTGAAAAGCGGCGACCACGTGATTCTTTCGCGCTCCATGTTCGGCTCCACACTGAACCTGTTCGCCAAGGAATTCGGCAAGTTCGGCGTCGAGACCACCTTCGTCTCGCAGACCGACGTGGCCGAGTGGCGCGCCGCCGTCAAGCCGAACACGAAGCTGCTGTTTGCCGAAACGCCTACCAACCCGCTGACCGAGGTGTGCGACATCGCTGCTCTGGCTTCCATAGCGCACGACGCAGGCGCATTGCTGGCGGTGGACAACGCCTTTGCCACGCCGGTGCTGCAGAAGCCTGCCGCGCTGGGCGCCGACATCGTCATGCATTCCGGCACCAAGTACCTCGACGGGCAAGGCCGCGTGATGGCCGGCGCACTGTGCGGCAGCCAGGCGCTGATCACGGAAAAGTTCGCGCCCGTGGTGCGCACGGCCGGCATGGTGCTGTCGCCGTTCAATGCCTGGGTGGTGTTGAAAGGGCTGGAGACGCTGGGCATTCGCGTCAAGGCGCAGTGTGAGGCGGCGCTTGCCATGGCGCGCTGGCTGGAGGCGCACCCGGCCGTGGCGCGCGTCTACTACCCCGGCTTGCCCTCGCACCCGCAGCACGATCTGGCGATGCGCCAGCAGAACGGGCTGGGCGGTGGCGTGCTGGCCTTCGTGCTGGCGGGCGACACACCCGAGCAGGCGCGCGCCAGGGCGTTTCACGTCATCGACAGCTGCCGCATGCTGTCGATTGCCACCAACCTGGGCGACACCAAGACCATCATCAGCCACCCCGCGACCACCTCGCACGGCCGGCTGACCGAAGAACACCGGCAAGCCGCCGGCATCACGCAAGGCGTGATCCGGCTGGCGGTGGGGCTGGAGTACGTGCCCGACATCCAGGCCGACCTTTCGCGTGGCCTGGACAGTGTTCAATAACTACTGAATTGATAGCTGCTCGCGCTGGATACACAAGCGCCAGAGGCCCATATGACCGATAAAACCGATTCCACCCCCCGCGTGCGCACGCGCTTTGCGCCATCGCCCACCGGCTTCATCCACCTGGGCAACATCCGCTCGGCGCTGTACCCGTGGGCCTTTGCGCGCGCGCAGGGCGGCGACTTCATCCTGCGCATCGAAGACACCGACCTGGAGCGCTCCACGCAAGCGGCGGTCGACGTCATCATCGAAGGCATGGCCTGGCTCGGCCTCGACCACGACGAAGGCCCGTTCTATCAAATGCAGCGCATGGATCGCTACAAGCAAGTCCTTGGCGAATTGCAGGCCGCCGGCCACGTCTACCCTTGCTACATGAGCGTGGCCGAACTCGACGCCCTGCGCGAGCGCCAGATGGCCGCCAAGCAAAAACCGCGCTACGACGGCACCTGGCGGCCCGAACCCGGCAAGACGCTGCCGCCCGTGCCCGAAGGCGTGCAGCCCGTGCTCCGCTTCAAGAACCCGCAAGGCGGCGTGGTGGCGTGGGACGACAAGGTCAAAGGCCGCATCGAGATCAGCAACGACGAGCTGGACGACCTGGTGATTGCGCGGCCGGATGGCACGCCGACGTACAACTTCTGCGTCGTCGTCGATGACATCGACATGCGCATCACCCACGTGATCCGCGGTGACGACCACGTCAACAACACGCCGCGCCAGATCAACATCTTCCGCGCCCTGGGTTACGAGCCTCCCGTGTACGCGCACCTGCCCACCGTGCTGAACGAGCAGGGCGAAAAGATGAGCAAGCGCAACGGCGCCAAGCCCGTCACCCAATACCGCGACGAGGGTTTTTTGCCCGACGCCATGGTCAACTACCTGGCGCGTCTGGGCTGGAGCCACGGCGACGACGAGATCTTCAGCCGCGTGCAGTTTCTCGACTGGTTCAACCTCGACCACTTGGGTCGCAGCGCCGCGCAGTTCGACGAAGCCAAGCTGCGCTGGGTCAACGCCCAGCACTTGAAGGCGATGGACGACGAGGCGCTGGCGCGGCTGGTGGCCGCGCAGCTTGAGGCGCGCGGCATCACGCCCGACGAGCGCCTGCCCGCCATCTGCGGCCTGTTCAAGGACCGCTGCGACACGACGGTGGTGTTGGCCGACTGGGCACAGGCTTATTACGCCGATGTCTCGCCGAGCGCGGCCGACCTTGGCCAGCACGTCACCGAAGCCATCAAGCCGGCCATCGCCGCGCTGCGCGAGAAGCTGACTGAGGCGGATTGGACGCTGCCGGGCATCGGCGCCGCCATCAAGAGCACCTTGACCGAGCACGGCCTGAAAATGCCGCAACTGGCCATGCCGGTGCGCGTGCTCGTCATGGGCACGCCCCAGACGCCGTCGGTCGATGCCGTGCTGGCGTTGCATCGCCGCGAAAAAGTCTTGGCAAGACTGCAAGGCGCCTGATTTTCGACATATAATGCAAGGCTCGACACCCGAGAGGGGGTATAGCTCAGCTGGGAGAGCGCTTGCATGGCATGCAAGAGGTCAGCGGTTCGATCCCGCTTACCTCCACCAAGGTTGTCGAAGAAGATTCTAGGTTTTGACCCTATCGTCTAGAGGCCTAGGACATCACCCTTTCACGGTGAGTACCGGGGTTCGAATCCCCGTAGGGTCGCCAAGTTTTGTGGCACTTGGCTCTCGCAAGAGAGCAAACGTCACACCGACGCGGAGCGGTAGTTCAGTCGGTTAGAATACCGGCCTGTCACGCCGGGGGTCGCGGGTTCGAGTCCCGTCCGCTCCGCCAATCGACAAAGAAAAACGGGCCTTCGCGGCCCGTTTTTTCTTTCTACCCATCACTTTACCCATCAGTGAGGATGGGATGTTGTGGCGTTTCCTGACGCAAACACAATGCTTACGTGCACCAAATACTCGACTCGATCGACGCTCAACTCATATCAGGCGCGGATTCCAGACTGTCGGAGTTGGTCGAGCTGGCGAACCTGTCCGCCATCATCGGAAATCTATTTCGGACTGGGGTATGCCGATCGTCCGATGGGATGTTCCTTCCCAACACGCCGCACACCTACCCGGACAGCTACTTGACCATGGCTAAGCACCGTTTCCGCCTATCTTCAGCTTTGACCGAATGGCAGTACCCCCGTTGCCGCTTGATCTTCGCCAGACACAGCTTGCGGCCGTCATGTTCGCGTACCGAGTAGCAGTACGAGTAGTTGCTCTTAGTCTCCGCTAGGCACTGGTGCCGAGCGTCCCAGTCTTTGATCGAGTGGCAACCGGAGCCGTTCGCCATGGCTCCCCCCATCCAGCCTGTTCCAGTG
>JAGOVZ010000065.1 GCA_018060485.1 Ottowia sp.
GCGAAACATGCAAATACCCCATATTCTGGTTGTTGGCGGCGCGGGCTATATCGGATCGCACATGGTGTGGCTGTTGGGCCAGCGCGGAGCGCGGGTGACCGTGCTGGACAACCTGAGCACGGGGCACCGCGACGCCGTGCTTTGTGGTCGCCTGGTGGAGGGCGACATGGCCGACGCGGACCTGCTGGGCAGCCTGTTTGGCCAACACCGCTTTGATGCCGTGATGCACTTTGCCTCGTGCATCCAAGTCGGCGAATCGGTCGTTGACCCTGCCAAATATTACCTCAACAACGTGAGCAACACTTTGGTCCTGCTGGGCGCGATGCGCAAGCATGGGGTGCAGCATTTTGTGTTTTCATCTACGGCTGCAGTATTTGGCGAGCCCCTTTACTCGCCCATCGACGAGCAGCATCCGCGCGCCCCGATCAACCCTTATGGTCGAACCAAGTGGATGATTGAGCAAGCATTGGACGACTACGGTCATGCCTATGGTCTGCGTTCGGTGAGCATGCGCTACTTCAACGCGGCGGGCGCACACCCTGACGGCCTGCTGGGCGAGCGCCATGAGCCAGAAACTCACCTGATTCCTCTGGTGCTGCAGGCCGCCGCGGGCCGCAGGCCCCACATCACGGTGTTCGGCTTCGACTACGACACGCCCGACGGCACCTGCATTCGCGACTACATCCACGTGATGGACTTGGCCGAGGCGCACTGGCAGGCCCTGCGCTATCTGACCGATGGCGGCGCCACGCGGGCGTTCAACTTGGGCAATGGTGACGGCTATTCCGTGCAGCAGGTGGTGGACACGGCCCGCGCCGTCACCGGACGCCCCATCGCGGTGCAGTCAGGCCCGCGCCGTGCTGGCGATCCTGCTCATCTCGTGGCCAATGCTTCATTGGCGCGCGACGTGCTGCGGTGGCGGCCGCGTCATGCCAGCTTGCAGGCCATCGTGCAGGATGCGTGGCGCTGGGAAAGCCGCTGAATCGCAACCGGTCAGGGCCGCGCGTTGAACCAACGCAGGAACCGGTGACGGCGCAGCCACCAACCGCGCAAAAGATAAGCGCGCGCCAGCGCTTGCGGGGACAGAGGCGAGGTGTCAAGAAAGTTGCGGCGCACCATTTCAGCTGCCTCCGAGGGGGCCTCAAGCGCGCCTGACCGACATATGCTGCGCATGGCGCCCACCAAATTGCGCGCGGCTTGACGAGCCAATGAAAATTGCGTGCGCGCATCGGTGCTGCAGCGCGACGCTTTGAGCGCCTGGGCGAATGGCAGCAGGGATGCAGATTGATCCAGCGCCTTCGAAAGGTTGGGATGAGCCATGATGCTGCCGGGCCGCTGGCGGTAGGCTACCCAGGGTACGGGTTCGTAATAGAAGCTGTCGGCGCGCAGTGCCATCAGCGGCATGGTGGTCATGTCTTCGAAATAGTGACCGACCGGAAAGCGCAGGTCGTCGCGCCACAGCGCGCGCCGAGAGATTTTGGACCATGCATGCAGTTCGCCCGTGGACAGCATGGCAGCCAAGAGCAGGCAGCCGCCCCGCACCAGACGCCGCGACGGGCCGTTGAAGCTGTGCCGGTGCCGTTCGCCGCGCAGGCGGTGTTTAAGCCGCGGCCGTTCGCGCCAGACGGCGAAATCGCACAGCACCACGTCGGGCGCGGACGCATGCACGATGGCCCGCAAACCGCTGATGGCGCCTGGCAAGAGCTTGTCGTCCGAATCGAGAAACCACAGGTAATCGCCGCGCGCTGATTCAATTAGCGTATTGCGTGCCGCGCTCAAGCCGCCGTTGCGCTCGTGCCGCAGCAGTTGCAAGCGGCCGGGCCAGCGCTGCGCCAGTTCTTGCATCAAGACCCAGCTACCGTCGGTGGAGCAATCATCGAGTATCAGGATCTGCACGCTGCGGTCATCGCCCAGCTGGTCCACCACTGAGGCCAGGCATTCGTGCAGATAGTCCCGCACGTTGTAAACGGGAATCAGGACACTAAGCCAAGGCACGCTCGCCTTCCCGCTCGATGCGCTGCAACGCCGCCCAAAGCACGGCAACGTAGAAAACGAAGCACATGATCCCGCTGTTGTGATTGAAAAATGGCTGGGACATGCCAAACATGAAATAACTCACCGGCATCATCGTGCCCATCACGCGCAGTGCCAAAGCGTTGCGCCACAGGGGTGTGTCCTCGCCATGGCGGCCCGTGCGCGCCGCGCTGGGCCAGAACATGGCCAGCACCCAGGCGAACAGCGCCGCCTGCAACAACACGCCGCCCAATCCGACCTTGACCCAGGCGTCCAAAAAGTCGTTGTGAATCTGCGGGTAGCGCATCATTTCGGGCCCGAATTCGCCCGCGTCTACCCGCCGCTGCATTTCGTCGAGAAAGCCGTGCGCGCCCCACCCGAGTATCGGCTTCTGAGGGATCAGTTCTGTCACGAGCCGGTATTGCGCCAGGCGCAGGCCGAGCGATGTGTCGGTCTTGCCGTTGTCAAGGTAGGCACTGACCTCCATCGCCGCCAGGGCGATTCGTTCATTGAACCGGGGCGTCAGGGACAGCACAAGCACCAGCGCCACCACAAGCGCTCCCAGCGCCGCCAGCACACGTCCGAAAACCTGGGGGCGCAGACGCCATGTCAGCCACAACCACAGCGGGCAGACCGCCGTGAGGGCCAGCCAACCTCCCCGCGATTGCGACAGCAACGAGGCGGCCATGCTCAACATGACCGCCAGGCCCATCCCAGCGCGCCAAAGTGCGCCGTGCTGACGCCAGAAAACCGCGAGCGATACGGCGTTCAGGCAGGCCAGCAAAAGGGCCAGATTGCCCCATTGGATGGCGTTGGTGTACCCCAGGGCACGTTCCATGCTCAAGCCCCAAACCTGCCACAAGGCCAGGACGCCCATGCCCACACACCCAATCGGCAAGCCCGCCAGAAATGCGTAGGGGCGCGGCGGACAGGCGGTCACATACAGAAGACACCATGCGCCCAGAAGCCACTTCAAGCCCTTGTCCCAGCGACTGGTGCCGACGTCGACTGTTAACAGGAACCACATGCAACCCATGGCCACCATCAGTACGGCCAGCACCCACGTCGCTCGGTCAGGCTTGTGCCGCACCCATGCGGGCGCGAAGCAAACAGACCCGAGCAGGAGCAGCACTGCGGCGTAGGAGTACCCCGAAGGCACCCACAGCGCCAACGCCGGCAGCAGAAAGGCGGCGACGGTGTTGGTCCGCACGGCGAGGGTCAGCATCTTGACGCGCCGTGTCATGGCTTGCTTTCGTTGACGAGCAACGCGTGGTAGCGCTGCCACATCAGTTGCCGTCCATGGGCCCTCAAGGCCTGTTCGCGCGCTGCCCGCCCAAGCTGCTCGGCGAACGACACGTCCTGCAGCAAACGTTGCAGCGCAGCCGCGAGCGCTGGTGCGTCCTCTGGCGGCACGAGCTGACCCGTGCGGCCATGCTCGATGACCTCGCGCACGCCCAACACGTCGGTGCCGACGCATGCGCAGCCGGCGGCCATCGCCTCCACCAACGCCAGCGGCATGCCTTCCCAACGCGTGGACAGCACGAAGATCTGCGTCGCCGCCAGACGCTGGGGAAGGTCAGTCACATTGCCCAGGAAATGGACCTGCTCGTGCACGCCCAGGCGTCGTGACAGTGTCTGGGCCTGGCGGAGCCGCCGCGTGCTGCCTCCACCGGCCAGATGCAGGCTGGGCGTCAGGCCGTGCTCGCGCAACAGAGCCAAGGCGTGGATCAGGCTGGCGTGATCTTTCTGGCGTGCGAAGCGCGAGACCATCAGAATCGTCGGTTGTCGATCCGCCCAGCGCGCGGGCAACAGGGTGTCCGGAAAGCGTTCTGTGGCGATGCCGTTGGGAATGGCAAGGCATTGTTCGGGCGAAAAACCGCGCTCGATCAGGCTGGTGCGCACGCCCTCGGAGACGCCGATGCTGGCTTGCGTCGCTGGTGCCAGCGCCAGTGCTTGAATCAGGCGCTGGCGTGTGTAGCGCTCACGTGGACTGTGTTCCACGTGGAAGACGCGCGGTACGCCCTCCGCCAACGCTGCCTGCCGGCCCCAGATGTGGTCACTGAATCCGTGCGCAAACACGACGTCCGGGCGCCATGCGCGGATGATCTGCCGCAGCTCCCATATGGTGGCCGCATGCAGCCAGTTCGATACGACGCGGACCTGCAAGCCCTGCTTGCGCAGCGCCTGTACCCGCTCTGGCGTGGTGTCGCGCTTGCGCCGCAGCACCAGCATCACTTCCATACCAGGGGTGCGCTGCGCGGCTTGGCAGAGGTCGATCGCCACCTGCGTGGCGCCGGAGAAACCTCCGGTGACAAAGTGCAGTACCTTCAGTCCCACCTGCGGCTGCGACGACATTTTTTTTTCTGCGGGCATCCAAGACCATCCATGCGGAACGCACGCCGCCGAGATGTCCGTGCGCACCGGCGTCAAAGTCAAGACTTCAATGGCCTGCCGATGCGACTTCGCCCGCCTTCAAGCGGTACACCGTGCCGCAATACGGGCACTTGGCTTCGCCCGCCTTCGGGTCAAGGAACACGCGCGGGTGCGTGTTCCAGATCTCCATGCCCGCCTTGGGGTTGGGGCAATAGGTTTTGCCGGACCGGGTCAGGTCCTTGGCGAGCAGTTCGACGAAAGTCTGGCTCATGGCGAATCCTTCAGACCTTGGTCAGCCAATGCGCGTACTTGGGATTGCGCCCGTTCACGATGTCGAAGAAGGCGCTCTGGATCTTCTCGGTCACCGGGCCGCGTTCGCCGATGCCGATCTGCACGCGGTCGAGTTCGCGGATCGGCGTCACCTCGGCCGCGGTGCCGGTGAAGAACATCTCGTCGGCGATGTAGCACTCGTCGCGCGTGATGCGCTTTTGCACCAGCTTGATGCCAAGGTCGTCACAGATGTGCAGCACGGTGTTGCGCGTGATGCCGTTCAACGCGCCGGCCGACAAATCGGGCGTGTAGACCACGCCGTCCTTGATGACAAAAACGTTCTCGCCCGCGCCTTCGCTGACGAAGCCGCTGGTGTCCAGCAGCAGCGCCTCGTCGTAGCCGTCGTCCAGCGCTTCCATGTTGGCCAGGATCGAGTTGCTGTAGTTGCTGACCGCCTTGGCCTGCGTCATGGTGATGTTGACGTGGTGGCGCGCGTAGCTGCTGGTCTTGACGCGGATGCCGCGCTTCATGCCCTCTTCGCCCAGGTAGGCGCCCCAGGCCCAGGCGGCGACCATCAGGTGGATGGTGTTGCCCTTCGGTGAAACGCCCAGCTTCTCGGAGCCGATCCAGGTCAGCGGGCGCAGGTAGCAGCTCTCCAACTTGTTCACGCGCACGACTTCTTTTTGCGCCTCGTTGACCTGATCCTGCGTGAAGGGGATGGTCATGCGCAGGATCTTGGCGCTGTTGAACAGGCGCTGGGTGTGTTCCTGCAGGCGGAAGATGGCGGTGCCGCCCGCCGTGTTGTAGGCCCGCACGCCCTCGAACGCGCCGCAGCCGTAGTGCAGCGTGTGCGTCAGCACGTGGATCTTGGCGTCGCGCCAGTCGACAAGCTGGCCGTCGAACCAGATCTGGCCATCGCGGTCGGCCATGGAAAGGGCGGGGGTGCTCATGGGTGTTCCTTGTGCAGGCGGTGAACTCGACGGGCCGGCCGTCAAACCGGCTGATTTTAAGCCGCTGGCGGCGCCTCGGCCGGCGGCTCGGCGGGCCGCACCAGTTGCCAGCGCGCCAGCTTGCCGCCTTCGAATTCGGCCGTCACCACCGATTCACCGGCGTCGCGCCAGCGGTAGACGTCGGGCTCGGCCTCGGGCGGCGACTGGCGCTCGCCCAGCGCGCGCGTGAGCGCCAGCACGTCGAGCAGCGGCATGCCCTGTTTCAGCCGGGCGTTCAGCATCACCGCGCTGCCCACGTAGCCCACGGGTCGGTCGGCGGCGCGCTTCATGATGGTCATGATGCGCGTGTAGTTGAGCAGCAGCCACAGCAGCAGCCCGCTGCCCAGCAGCGCCAGGCCGGCCCAGCCGCCGGTGCGCCAGGCCAGGGCACCCAGCAGCACGGCGGCCAGGGCGGTCAGGATTCGTCGTCCGTTCATGGCTTGATTGTCGCGCCTGGCAACGGGCACGGGTTCGGTCGGGGATTTGTGGTCAAAAATGCCTCTGGCGCTTGTCAAGCAAGCGCGAGCAGCTATGCAAGCAATAGCAATCGAGGTTGCGCGAATCAGGGCTGCACCAGCTGCTCCATGCGCCGGCGCAGCGCGCGCTGGCGCTTCTGATCAGCCTCCCAGTCGGCGCGGATGGCACGCACCAGCGCCACCGCCATCAGCACCACCACCACCGTGAACGGCAGCGCAAACACGATCGAGGCCGTCTGCACCGCCTGCACGCCGCCGGCCAGCAGCAGCGCGGCGGCAATGCCGGCGATCAGCACGCCCCAGATGATCTTGCTGCGGTGCGGCGGGTTGTCGGCGCCGCCGTGGCTCATGGTGGCCAGCACCAGCGTGGCCGAATCGCCCGAGGTGACGAAGAACACCACCACCAGCAGCGTGCCGATGATCGAGGTCAGCGTGGCCAGCGGCAACTGCTGCAGCATGGCAAACAGCGCCAGCGACGAATCCTTGGCCGCCACGTCGGCCAGCGGCGCGCCCTGGAAAATCTCCAGGCTCAGCGCGGCGCCGCCGAAGATCGAGAACCACAAAAACGCCACCAGCGTCGGCGCGATCACCACGCCCAGCACGAATTCGCGGATCGTGCGCCCGCGCGACACGCGGGCGATGAACAGTCCGACGAAAGGCGACCACGCCAGCCACCAGGCCCAGTAAAAAATGGTCCAGCTGCCGACCCAGCTTGAATCGCGGAACGGCGTCAGCCGCAGGCTCATGCGCACAAACTCGCTGGCGTAGCCGCCCAGCGAATTGGTGAAGGTGTCGATGATGTGCACCGTCGGCCCCAGTACGAACACCACCCCCGCCAGCGCCGCGGCCGCGATCAGGTTGCCGACCGACAGCAGCTTGACGCCGCGCGCCACGCCGCTGACGGACGAAGTGACGAACAGCACCGTCACCACGGCGATGATGCCAACCTGCCACGTCGGCCCGACCGGCAGCCCGAACACGGTGTGCAGCCCGCTGTTGATCTGCGCCGCGCCAACGCCCAGCGACGCCGCCACGCCAAACGCGGTGGCCACCACCGCCAGCACGTTGAAGGCCGGCGTCAGGCGCCGCGCCCAGGCCCAGGGCAGTGTCTCGGTGGCCGAACTGACCAGCGCCGGCGCGCCGCGCCGAAACTGGAAATACGCAATCGCCAGCCCGACGATGCCGTAGATGGCCCACGGGTGCAGCCCCCAGTGGAAGAAGGCGTAGCGCATGGCGGCGTTGGCCGCCTCGGGCGTGCGCGCGGCCACGCCGGGCGGCGGCGACGCAAAGTGCGACAGCGGCTCGGCAACGCCAAAGTACACCAGCCCGATGCCCATGCCGGCCGCAAACAGCATCGAGAACCAGGCGCCGTTGCTGAACTCGGGCTCGTCGTCGTCGGCGCCCAGCTTCATGTCGCCATAGCGGCTGAAGGCCAGCACCAGCGCCAGCAGCACCAGGCCCAGCACCACCCACAGGTAGAACCAGCCGAAGTTGCGCGTGATGGCGGCCAGCGCCTCGTTGAACACCGCGCCCAGCGAGGCGGGTGCCAGCAGCCCCCAGACGACGACGAGGGCGATCAGGCCCGCTGAAACCAGCATTTGCATGGGTTTTTCTCTCTTCTTTGGCACGTGCGGTCGGCAAGCTTGAGGGCTTGCCGCAAATGCAGCATGCGCCCCGTTGCGCCATAGCGCCGCCCCAAGGGGCGGCAAGGCGCACTGGAGCGCCGGCGATCGGGGGGATGAACAGGTGGCGCCCGCCAGGCGCGGGGGCCGAGAAGGCGCATCAGGCGCCAACGGATGCGATCTGGCGCCGATCCGCTGGCAACGCACTGCATGCGCCGCGAAAGTAAGCGATTGTCGCAAACTGGGTTGTCATGATGTGGAACGCGGATGGGCGATCCAAAAAACAGATCGAAAATGGCCGCTGGCGCTTGTCCATCAAGCGCAAGCAGCTATCAATAACAAAGCGTCAATCCAGCCCGCGCACCAGCGCCATCGCCTCATCCACGCGCTCCACGGCGTGGATGGTCAGGCCCTCGAAGGCCTTGTCGGCCTTCTTCGGCGCGTTGGCCTTGGGCACCACGGCGACGGCAAAGCCGAGCTTGGCGGCCTCGCGCAGGCGCTCCTGCCCGCGCGGTGCGGGCCGCACCTCGCCGGCCAGCCCCACTTCGCCAAAGGCAATGAAGCCCTTGGGCAACGGCTTGCCGCGCAGGCTGCTGGTGATGGCCAGCATCACCGCCAAGTCCGCCGCCGGCTCGCTGATGCGCACGCCGCCCACGGCGTTGACGAACACGTCCTGGTCGCCCGTGGCCACGCCCGCGTGCTGGTGCAGCACCGCCAGCAGCATGGCCAGGCGGTCGCGCTCCAGCCCCACCGACAGGCGGCGCGGGCTGACGCCGCCGGTGTCGACCAGCGCCTGAATCTCCACCAGCATCGGCCGCGTGCCTTCCAGCGTGACCAGCACGCAACTGCCGGGCACCGGCTGCGCGTGCTGGCTCAAAAAGATGGCGCTCGGGTTGCTCACGCCCTTCAGGCCGCGCTCGGTCATGGCGAAGACGCCGATCTCGTTCACGGCGCCAAAGCGGTTCTTGATGGCGCGGATCAGGCGAAAGCTGCTGTGCGTGTCGCCCTCGAAGTACAGCACCGTGTCCACCATGTGCTCCAGCACGCGCGGGCCGGCAAGCTGGCCGTCCTTGGTCACGTGGCCGACCAGCACGATGGCGCAGCCCGACGATTTGGCCCAGCGCGTCAGGTGCGCCGCGCATTCGCGCACCTGCGCCACGCTGCCGGGCGCGCTGGTCAGCTGGTCGCTGTAGACGGTCTGGATCGAGTCGATCACGGCCACGGCGGGCTTCTGCGCTGCCAGGGTCGCTATGATTTTTTCTAGCTGAATCTCCGCCAGCACCGCCACCTGCGAGCCGGTGATGCCCAGCCGCCGTGCCCGCAGCGCGACTTGCGCGCCGCTTTCCTCGCCCGTCACGTACAGCGTCGGCAAGCCGGCGCGCTGCAGCGCATCCACGGCTTGCAGCAGCAGCGTCGATTTGCCGATGCCCGGATCGCCGCCAATGAGCACCACGCCGCCTTCGACGATGCCGCCGCCCAGCACGCGGTCCAGCTCGCCCTGGCCGGTGGGTGTGCGCGCCACGTCCACCGCTTCGATGGCGGCCAGCGGCTGCACGTCGGCGGAAGGCGCCAGCGCCGAAAACGCCGCGCCCAGCCGGTTCTTGCCCGGCGCCGCGACCTCGGCCGCGCTTTCGACGAGCGTGTTCCACGCACCGCACCCGGGGCACTTGCCGAGCCAGCGCGGGCTGGTGGCGCCGCAGTCGTTGCAGGTGTAGATCGTCTTGTCCTTGGCCATGAACAAATGTATCCCCCCTGTGGCGCTGACGCGCCTTCGCCCCGAGGGGGATAACGCGGGCGGCCGGCGCAGTTGCGGCCGCGGCGTTCCCGCGCGGCCTGCTCCGCGGCCTTTGGTGTTGAAGGTGTCGAAAAGTGACTGATGAGACGCAAACGCAGCTACCATGCGCCACCTTTCCCCTCAGGACTTGCCGCCATGTCCACCGCCACCGTTGCCGCCCCCGGCCAGCCGCCCGTGTCGAAAAACCGCCTGCTCGTCACCTCGGGCCTGGGCTGGATGTTCGACGCCATGGACGTCGGCCTGCTGTCCTTCATCCTGGCGGCGCTGAAGGCCGACTGGGGCCTGTCGGCCGGGCAGATGGGCTGGATCGGCGCCATCAACTCGATCGGCATGGCCGTCGGCGCCATGATGTTCGGCATGCTGGCCGACCGGCTGGGCCGCAAGCAGGTGTTCATCATCACGCTGCTGCTGTTTGCCATTGCCAGCGGCCTCTCCGCCTTTGCCAGCACGCTGGCGGTGCTGATGGTGCTGCGCTTTTTCATCGGCATGGGTCTCGGCGGCGAGCTGCCGGTGGCCAGCACCTATGTGTCCGAGCGCGTGCCGGTGCACGAGCGCGGGCGCATCGTCGTGCTGCTGGAAAGCTTCTGGGCGCTGGGCTGGATTCTGGCGGCGCTGATCGCCTACTTCGTCATGCCGCGCTTCGACAAGGACATGGGCTGGCGCGTGGCGCTGCTGCTGGGCGCGCTGCCGGCCTTCTACGCGCTGTACCTGCGCCGCAAGCTGCCGGACGACAAGCCCACCGCGCCGCCTTCGGCCCGCCTGCCATGGACCGAACGGCTGGCCGCGCTGTGGGCACCCGCGCACCGCCGCAACACGCTGATGCTGTGGATTTTGTGGTTCACCGTGGTGTTCTCGTACTACGGCATGTTTTTGTGGCTGCCCAGCGTGATGATCGGCAAGGGCTTTGCCCTCATCAAGAGCTTTGAATACGTGCTGCTGATGACGCTGGCGCAACTGCCCGGCTACTTCACCGCGGCCTGGCTGATCGAGCGCATGGGCCGCAAGTTCGTGCTGGTGGTGTACCTGCTCGGCACCGCGGCCAGCGCCTGGGCGTTTGGCAACGCGACGACCGAAGGCATGCTGCTGCTGTTTGGCGCGCTGCTGTCCTTCTTCAACCTGGGTGCCTGGGGCGCGCTGTACGCGTATTCGCCCGAAAACTACCCGGCGCCGATCCGCGCCAGCGGCGTCGGCACGGCGGCGGCGGTGGGGCGCGTGGGTGGCATCCTGGGGCCGCTGACCATTCCGTACCTGGGCGCGCAGGGCTGGAGCACCGGCGCCATCTTTGCGCTGTTTGCCGTCACCATCGCCATCGGCGCGGCGGCGGTGGCACTGCTGGGGCGCGAGACCAAGGGCGAGCTGGCGGTTTCTTGAGTCGTTTGGTTTGCTCCGAAAACAAGAGCTGCTCGCGCACGCCAGACAAGCGCCGGCGCTCTGTTTTTTATAGAATGGGTGCGCGGTGTTGTTGCGGCCTTTCCTTCGTCACGCCATGAGTCTGAATTTGTGGGACTACGCGCCCGAAGACCTTGAAGTCACGGTGAGCGAACTGCTCATCGCCACCGCCGCCAGCAGCGACGCCCTGATCGACGACGCCGTGCGCGAGGTGCTGCACGAGCTGCGCCAGCACCTGGGCATGGATGTGATCTTTCTGTCCGAAATCCGCGGTGGCCAGCGCCTGTTCAAGCACGTCGATGCCTGTCCCGGCGCCGAAGTCATCGCCACGGGAGGCGGCGCGCCGGTCGAACAATCGTTTTGCCAGTTTGTGCTGGACGGCCGCCTGCCGGGCCTGGTGCACGACGCCGCCACGCACCCGGCAGCGCCGCAGTTGCCGGCCACGCCATTTCGCGTTGGCGCGCACCTCAGCACGCCCATCGTGCTGGCCGACGGGCGCGTGTGCGGCACGCTGGGCTCATTCAGCTTTGCCGGCGACGAATCGCTCAGTGAGAAGGATTTGGGCAAGCTCGAATGCGTGGCCCGCGTGGCGGCCAAGCGCATCGACACGCGGCTGCGCAACGGCGGCGATGCCGAACTGGCGGCGTGCCAAGCCCCCTCCGGCGGGGCTTGATCGGCGCGGACGAGGCTTCGAATCGGCTGTGGGAGCGGGCTTGCCCGCGATGGAGCGGCCGCGGTTATCGAAGTGCCCCATCGCGTCCAATGCCGCTCCCACAGTGCGGGGTTTGGCTTACGCTGCTGGTTCTATTTTGATAGCTACTCGCGCTTGCTGTGCCTGCGCTGGAGCCTGATTCAATCTTTAAAACCTGCGGCCAGCG
>JAGOVZ010000066.1 GCA_018060485.1 Ottowia sp.
GTCGACCTGTTGCTCACGGTGGGCTCGCCCCAACGGGTTCAGCGGCCTGGGTTCGAGTCGTGCCTTGTGACCTACCGAAGGCCTGACCGACGGCTTGGCGAGCGACCGAGCGGCTGCATTGGGTCGATCGCGCTAGTTCGCGTATCCAGTCAAGTCGAGTCAGGCGCAACGCAGCCATCGGCGCCGCGCCCTGTGACTCAACGGCACTGAAAGGGTTAAACCGCTGCACCTCGGGACTCTTGATCCGGGCCAACTACGTCTCGTGCGGCACCTCGTTGTCTTGCGCTAGCGTTGGGAGGAGCACTAGATGCCCCAGGCCCCAACCGAATCAAGGAGCAAACGGGAACGACTGAAGTCTGCTCTGTTAAAGATTGCTTCACGGCAGAATTACGCGAAATCCCCTCAACGTCTCCCATCAATATGAATCTCGGTGACCGGCGGTTGTGTCTTCAACTCAGGTCACCGTCCCTCCGGTATCTACGATGGTCGTTCATATCGGGTAGCTAGATGGGTAGCCAACCGGTGAACCATTGAATTTTGTATGTTTAACTTATTGATTTTTAAGGTTTTTTTGTTGGCATGAAAATCACCACCTGGAACGTCAACTCCCTCACCGCCCGCCTGCAGCATGTGCTGGACTGGCTGGCCGCCAACCCGGTCGATGTGCTGGCGCTTCAAGAGTTGAAGCTGACCGACGACAAGTTTCCTCTCGAAGTGTTGCGTGAAATCGGCTACGAAGCCGCCGTGTTCGGCCAGAAAACATACAACGGCGTTGCCCTGCTCTCGCGCACGCCGCTGACGGAAGTGGGGCGCAACATCGTCGGCTTCACCGATGAGAACTCGCGCGTGATTGCCGGCACCGTGGACGCACCTGGCGGGCCGGTTCGCATCGTCAACGGCTATTTCGTCAACGGCCAGGCGCCGGGCACCGACAAGTTTGAGTACAAGATGAGCTGGCTGCGCGGCTTGCGCGACTGGCTGCGCGAGGAACTGGCCGCGCATCCGCGCCTGGTGCTGCTGGGCGACTTCAACATCGCGCCGGAAGACCGCGACAGCTACGACCCGGTGGGGCTCGCAGAAAGCATTCACCACACCACCGAAGAGCGCGACCACTTCAAGGCGCTGCTGGGGCTGGGCCTGCACGATGCCTTTCGCTTGTTCGAGCAGCCCGAGAAAAGCTATTCGTGGTGGGACTACCGGATGCTGGGCTACCAGAAGAACCGCGGCCTGCGCATCGACCACATCCTGGTCAGTGCGCCGCTGGTGCCGCAGGTCAAAGCCAGCAGCATCGACCGCGTGCCGCGCAAGTGGCCCAAGCCGAGCGACCATGCGCCCGTGACCGTCGAGTTGGGCTGAGCGGCCGGCTCAGGCCGCCAGCCGCGGCGCCAGCAGGTGCGATTCGGCGGCCGTGGGCGCGCGCAGCTGCAACATGCGCATCGCGGCCCCGGCCAGCCAGCGGAGCGACTGCGCCTGCGCCGGCGTCAGCTGGCGCGGGCGCACGTCGGTCACGCACACGGTGCCGATCACCTGCCCGTTCGGCTGAACCAGCGGCGCGCCAGCATAGAAGCGCACGCCCGGGGCGCCGGTGACCAGGGGATGCAGGGCCACGCGCGCGTCATCGCGCGTGTCGGCGATCACCGTCAGCGCGCCACCGCTGCCCAGCGCGTGGCGGCAGAACGACAGCTCGATGGGCGTGTATTTGAAGGGCACGCCCACACTGCCCTGAATCCACTGCGTGGTGTCGTCGAGCAGCGTGATGGCGGCCATGGGCGCGCCACACACTTGCGCTGCCACGCGCGCGAACATTTCGTACGCCGGTTGTCCCAGGTCGCGCAGCGCATCAAGGTGCGCCAGCGCCATGGCGCGGGCGAAGCCCTCGCCGTCGCAAGCTGGCGACACCGCCACGTCTGATGCGACCGGCAAGCGCGCCGCAGGCAAGGACCGAACCGGCGGTGCCCCCAGCCGAATGATGGCCGCCGGCGCAGCCTGGGCGTGCACCGGCGCACGATCTGGACGATTCGCGCGGGCACGCCCGAAGAGGCTTTGCAAGGGTTGGAAACGCATGGTGGCGACAAGAGCTGCTTTGAGTTTAGTCAAAAAGCATTCTCATTCGCGCACGCAGATGTTACGAACGGTTTGACCACGCCGGCCGCCGCAGCGTGATGGCGCCGACGACCCACTCACTCGGGCGCGTCGCCGATGCCCAGTTCCTGAATCTTGCGCGTGATGGTGTTGCGGCCGATGCCGAGCTTTTGCGCCGCCTCGATGCGCCGGCCGCGCGTGCTGGCCAGCGCGGCGCGAATGAGCTGCGATTCGACGCGGTGAATCACGTGGTCCCACACGTTGGCTTCGCCGCTGGCCAGCCGCTGCGCGGCTTCAGCCTGCAGGCCCTGCAGCCAATCGGTCGACGCTTCGGCGGTGAGCGCGGGGCTGGGCGGGGCGGCGTTGACGATCAGCGTTGAGGGCGTCGGTGACGCATCTTCAGCATCAAAAACAGCTCCAGCGCTTGATGGACAAGCGCCAGCAGCTATTGTTTTCATATCATCCGAAACGGCTGGCGCCGCCGCAGGCACCACCGTCGCCAGCACCTCCGGCGGTAAGTCTTTCATCTCAATGACCTGCGCCGGCGCCATCACCGTCAGCCAGTGGCAGATGTTCTCGAGTTGCCGAACGTTGCCGGGAAAGCCGAACGCCGCCAGCCGCGCCAGCGCCGGCTCGGAGATGCGCTTGGGCTCGACGCCGAGCTGTTGCGCGCTTTGCGCCAGAAAGTGCCGCGCCAGCGCCGGGATGTCCTCGGCGCGCTCGCGCAGCGGCGGCAGGCGCAGGCGGATCACGTTCAGGCGGTGGAACAAGTCCTCGCGGAACGCGCCCTCCTTCACCCGCTGCTCCAGGTCCTGGTGTGTGGCGGCAATGACACGCACGTTGGTCTTCACCGCGCTGTGGCCGCCCACGCGGTAGAACTGGCCGTCCGACAGCACGCGCAACAGCCGCGTCTGCAAATCGAACGGCATGTCGCCGATCTCGTCGAGAAACAGCGTGCCGCCGTCGGCCTGCTCGAAGCGGCCGCGCCGCAGCGTCTGCGCGCCAGTGAAGGCGCCGCGCTCGTGGCCGAACAGCTCGCTTTCGAGCAGGTCTTTCGGGATCGCCGCCGTGTTGATGGCGACAAACGGCCCGCCGCGCTCGCCGCCGCGCGGCGAATGCTTGTGCAGCGCGCGCGCCACCAGCTCCTTGCCGCTGCCCGATTCGCCCGTGATGAGCACGGTGACGTTGCTGTGCGCCAACCGCCCGATGGCGCGAAACACGTCCTGCATGGCGGGCGCCTGGCCCAGCATCTCGGGCGCGGCGGCCTGCTGCTCGCTGGCGACTTCCTCGCGCTGGCTTTCATCGACCGCGCGGCGGATCAACTCGACCGCCTTGGGCACGTCAAACGGCTTGGGCAGGTATTCAAACGCGCCACCCTGGAAGGCCGAGACGGCGCTGTCGAGGTCGGAATACGCCGTCATGATGATCACCGGCAGCCCCGGCAGGCGCTCCTTCACCTGCCCGAGCAGGTCAAGCCCCGAGCCGCCGGGCATGCGAATGTCGCTGACCAGCACCTGCGGCGCGTGCTCGGCGTCGCCCCGCTCGGTCAGCGCGGCCAGCACCTCGCGCGGGCTGTTGAACGAGCGCGTGGGCAACTCCTCGCGCGACAAGGCTTTTTCCAGCACGAAGCGGATGGACGGGTCGTCGTCGACGATCCAGATCGGTTTCATTGCGTTGCCATTCCTTCGTTGATTGTGACGACCTGACCCGGACTTGTCCCCCCTGCCCGGTCACGCCGCCCGCGCGGCGGGGCCGCTCAAGGCAACGGGATCAGGATGCGGAAATCCGTCCGTCCGGGCCCGCTTTCCAGCTCGATCAAGCCGTGGTGCTGCTGCACGAAGGTTTGCGCCAGCGTCAGCCCCAGCCCGGTGCCGCCATCGCGCCCCGAGACCAGGGGCGAAAACACGCGGTCCTTGATCGAGTCCGGCACGCCCGGCCCGTTGTCGATGACATGCAATTCCAGTGCCAGTCGATAGCGCTGGCGCCCGAACGTGACCTGCCGCAGCACGCGCGTGCGCAGCGTGATCTGGGCATCGCCCGCCGCGATGCGCTCGGTCAGCGCCTGGGCGGCGTTGTGGGCGATGTTGAGCACGGCCTGAATCAGCTGCTCGCGGTCGGCGCGAAAATCGGGGATCGAGGTGTCGTAGTCGCGCACCACCTTCAGCCCCTTGGGGAATTCGGCCAGGATCAGCGCCCGCACCCGCTCGCACACCTCGTGGATGTTCATGTCGCCCACCACCTGCGGGTGGCGGTGCGGCGCCAGCAGGCGGTCGACCAGCAACTGCAGGCGGTCGGCCTCGCGGATGATGACCTGGGTGTATTCGTGCAGGCCGCGCTCTTCGATCTCCATCTCGAGCAGCTGCGCGGCACCGCGAATGCCGCCGAGCGGGTTCTTGATCTCGTGCGCCAGGTTGCGAAACAGCTCCTTGTTGGCGCGCGCCTGCTCGGTCAGGCGCTCCTCGCGCTCCTGGCGCGCGTGCTGCTCGAGCGGCAGCAGCTCGACGACGATTTCGCCCGGCCGCTCGGTCTGCGCCACGATGGCGTGCACCGGCAGCAGCTCGCCGCCCTGGCGCCGCAGCTGGCCGTCGTAGCGCAGCGCCGCAAACTGGTTGCCGCGCACGCCTTGCAGCGCGTGCTGCAAGGTCGCGGCATCGGGGAAATACTGGCCGAGCGGCGTGCCCTCGATGCTGCGCCACGACAGGCCCACCGCGTCTTCCAGCGCGGCGTTGGCAAACAACACCACGCCGGCATCGTCGACCACCGCCAGCAGCGTGGGCAGCAGGTCGAAGGCCTGAAAGCGGGCAGGATGGGGGCGGCGTCGGGTGCTCATGTCAAGGATTTGCCACCCAAGGACATCAAGGTGTACCTGTTCTCAACCATACCCGACATCACCACCCGTTCGGGCTGAGCCTGTCGAAGTCGATCTACGGGCTTCAAGTCCTTCGACAAGCGCAGGACAAACGGGCTGGTTGAGGGATATTATCAATAAAAAACGGCTCTGGCGCCTGTCCATCAAGCGCGGGCAGCTATTATTTTTGAAGTCATCCGGTGGCGCGCAGGGCGTGGGCGGCGCGCCGGCCACGCTCAGCGCAGGCGCGACAGCTCGCGCTTCAGCCCGTCGATGTCGCTCTGGTTGCGCGCCAGCGACGCCTTCATCTCGGCCACGCGGTCGAGGTACTTCTGGTAGTTGCGCGCCTCGCCGCCGATCTTGTCGGGCTCGCCGTTGTTGTATTCCTTGGTCAGCTCGTTCTGGCGCGCTTCGGCGCGGCGCAGTTCCTGCTCGAGAATGGCCTTGGCGTCGGCGTCGCGGGCGCGCTGCTCGGGGGTGTCGATGCGTGGCGCGCTGGCCGGCGCCGAGGCGGTGCGCGGCGCGGCGCCGGTCGAAGCGCTGCGCGTGACGGGCGCTGGCGCGGGCGCAGCGGCGGGCGCCGTACCGCGCACGATGGTCACGTTGCCGCCTTCCACCAGCTTGCAGTCCGAGCGGCCCTTGATCTGGTTGGTGTATTCGTTGCCGCAGCGGTAGATGCGGTCTTGCGCCGACGCGGGCAGCGCCACGGCGCCCAGCACAGCGGCGGCGAGGGGCAGGCAGGTGGTCAGCAGCAAAGGTTTCATGGGTGTCGGCCGGGCGCCACGCGGTCACGCGGCAGTGCAGCAAAAGTTCAAGTATCGAGCAAATAGAGCGCCTTGAACACGCGGTGTTCCCGCCCCGGCAGCAAAAAGGGCGGCCAAAGCCGCCCTTTTTGCCCGATTTCAGGCCAATCGTTGTGATCGCATCACAGCGAGTAGTACATGTCGTATTCGGCCGGGTTGACCTGCACGCGCACGCGGTTCACTTCGGTCATCTTCAGCTCGATGTAGGCGTCGAGCATCGAATCGGTGAACACGCCGCCCTTGGTCAGGAAGGCGCGGTCTTTGTCCAGCTCTTCCAGCGCCTGGTCGAGGCTGTGGCACACGGTGGGCACCAGCTTGTCTTCTTCGGGCGGCAGGTGGTACAGGTCCTTGGTGGCGGCTTCGCCGGGGTGGATCTTGTTCTCGATGCCGTCCAGGCCCGCCATCATCAGCGCCGAGAAGCCCAGGTAGGGGTTCATCATCGGGTCGGGGAAGCGCGCCTCGATGCGGCGCGCCTTGTCGCTCGCCACGTGCGGGATGCGGATCGAGGCCGAGCGGTTGCGGCTGGAGTAAGCCAGCTTGACCGGCGCCTCGAAGTGCGGCACCAGGCGCTTGTAGCTGTTGGTGGTCGGGTTGGTGATGGCGTTCAGCGCCCGGGCGTGCTTGATGATGCCGCCGATGTAGTGCAGCGCCGTGTCGCTCAAACCCGCGTAGCCTTTGCCCGCGAACAGGTTCTTGCCGCCCTTCCAGATCGACTGGTGCACGTGCATGCCGCTGCCGTTGTCGCCGTGGTAGGGCTTGGGCATGAAGGTGGCGGTTTTGCCGTAGCTGTCGGCCACGTTCCACACCACGTGCTTCAGGCGCTGCGTCCAGTCGGCGCGCTCGACCAGCGTGCTGAACTTGGTGCCGATCTCCATCTGGCCGGCGCCCGCCACTTCGTGGTGGAACACCTCGACCGGGATGCCCATGGCTTCGAGGATCAGCACCATCTCGGCGCGCATGTCGTGCGTCGAATCGACCGGCGGCACGGGAAAGTAGCCGCCCTTGACGGTGGGCCGGTGGCCGCGGTTGCCGCCTTCGAGCTTTTCGCCCGAGTTCCACGGCGCCTCGTACTCGTCGATCTTGTAGAAGCTGTGGCCCGGCTCGGTGCTCCAGCGCACGCCGTCGAAGACGAAGAACTCGGGCTCGGGGCCGAAGAAGGCGGTGTCGCCAATGCCCGATGCCTTCAGGTAGGCCTCGGCGCGGCGCGCCAGCGAGCGCGGATCGCGCTCATACGCCTTGCCGTCGCCCGGCTCCAGCACGTCGCAGGTCAGCACCACGGTGGGTTCTTCGTAGAACGGGTCGATGTGGGCGGTGACGGGGTCGGGCATCAACAGCATGTCGGAGGCTTCGATGCCCTTCCAGCCGGCGATGGAGGAACCGTCGAACGCGTGCCCTTCGCTGAACTTGTCCTCGTCGAAGTGCGAGACCGGCACGGTAACGTGCTGCTCCTTGCCGCGGGTGTCGGTGAAGCGGAAATCGACGAACTTGCACTCGTTTTCGCTCACGAGCTTCATGACGTCGGCGACGGACTTGGCCATCAGGGTTCTCCTAGAGGTGGTTCAAATGAAACGGGTTGCGGGGGGATTTGCAGCATCCGTGCCAGCAAAGGCGTGATTGTGCCAAGAGACATGGACAGCCATGAACAGCCATACGCGAAGGACGCAAAGGTTTTGCGAAGGACGCGAAAGAATACAAAAACAATGAAATTGGCTTGCAGCGCTTGTGTGGCAAGCGCGAGCAGCTATGTTTTTATGAGTGAATCAATTTCAGTCTTTTTCGCGTCCTTCGCAAAACCTTTGCGTCCTTCGCGTATGGTTTTTCTTTTACTCGTCCCAAACACCCCGTTTCGGTGCATGCACCAAAACAATGCATTCAGGCCCGCACCAACTCGGGGCCGTAGCGCAGCCCGAAAGGCACCAACCAGGCGCGCAGGTCGGAGTAGGCGGCCTGAACTGCAGCGGGCGCGCCCTTCACGCCCAGGTCGATGTGGGCGCCGTGCTCCGGGTGATCGACGCTCGGCAGGCTGAACACCTTGACGCCCGGGTGCGCGGCTTCAACGCGTTCCATCACGGGGGTCAGCGTGGCCTCCATGGCGCCGTAGATGACGACCGAGCGCTCTTGCCAGGCATCGTGGCGAAAGCACTGCGACCAATCCGTGTCGAGCGCCCATTCGATCATCGGCCAGGCCATGACGGGAAACCCGGGTACAAAATAAATCATGCCCCCACGCTCCCCCGCTGCGCGTGGTGCGCTGCCCCCCGAGGGGGCCGCATCCCGCCTTGGGAGCGGCCCGGCGGCGGGATCTGCATCTCCCGCCCGCCCAGCCAGCGCAAACCCCGGAATCTTGTTGTAAGGGTTGGGCACGATGCGTGCGCCTTCAGGGAACATGCCCATGTTCAGCCGGTGCCGGTTGTCGGGCCGATCCGGCTCGTAGGGCAGGCCTTTTTCGCGCGCCGTATCCCGCAAGCGCTCATGGATCAGGCGCTCGGCCTCCGGATGCAGCGCCAGCGGCACGCCCAAGGCGGCGGCGGCGCACTGGCGCGTGTGGTCGTCGGGCGTGGCGCCAATGCCGCCGGTGCAGAACACCACGTCGCCGCTGGCGAAGGCGCGTTTGAGCGTGGCGGTGATGCGCGCCGGCTCGTCGCCCACGTACTCGGCCCAGCCCAGTGACAGGCCGCGCTCGGCCAGCAGTTCGATGAACTTGGGCAGGTGCTTGTCGGCACGCTTGCCCGAGAGGATTTCGTCGCCGATGACGATGAGGCCGAAAGTGGGTGCGGAAGGTTCAGCGTTGTGCATCGCGCCAGGAAACGTCGGTGATGGAAGTGCGCGCATCGGCCGGCGGCAAAGCTGCGGCGGGCGGTGGCACAGGTGCATTCTGGGCCCGCCGCTCGGCCAGCGCCGCCAGGCAATAGTGCGCGAACCACAGCGACGAGAACACGAAGACAAAGGTGTAGATCCAGATGGCCAGCGGCACCAGCACCACGAACAGCGCGGCAAACAGCACGCCCGAGGCCCACACCACCGCCGGCGCGGCGCCCATGTAGCCGCACAGCACACCGATGGCCAAGAGCGGCCAGCGGTGGCTTTTGAGGATGGCGCGGCGCTCGTCGGCGCTGGCGTAGTCGGCCAGCGCGTCGAAGCTCATCACGCGATAGGTCAGCCAGCCCCAGATGAGCGGCGGCAGGATCAACACCAGCGGCGGAATCAGCCACAGCGGCAGGCTGACGATGAGCGCGCCGACCGCCACCAACAGCGAGCCGGCCGACCAGCCGATGGACGACGCCAGCGACGCGCCGCGCTGCCGCGCCAGTTGCGGAAAGCGCCGCTCGGCCACCAAGCGCGTGAGCGCGGGCGTGAGCCACAGCGACACCGTGGTCAGCGCCGCCAGCACGATGACCGGCGTGGCCAGCACGACGACGAACAGCGGCGCCAGCCACGCCGCCAGGCCGCCGGGTCGGTCAACCGACAGGTGGCCGTTCAGCCAGTCCAGCACCGACCAGCCCTGCAGCGCCGCCTGCATCCACGCCACGGCCGCGCCCCACCAGAGCCAGCCCAGCAGCAGCGCCAGCGCCGTCATGGCCAGCAGCGGCAGCAGCGTCATGCCGATGACGCGCGGCAGAAAGGCCTGGGCCAGCGCGCGGGCGAAGGCGTCGAACACCGGCTTCAGCACAGCGCGCGCCACACAATCGTTTTGGGCAAATAGTTCATGGTCAAATTATCCTCCGGCGCTTGTCTGACAAGCGCAAGCAGCTATTAAAAACATAGTCACAAGACTGCCCTGCGCGGCCGATCCGCGCCCACGAGGCGCTTCAGCCCCAGCCACTGCTGGCGCCAGAAGCCGCGCCCGTAGTCGCGCCCCGCGAGTTGATCGTTGATGCCGGTCGGCTCCAGCCCCGGGCGCCAGTCGGCGCTGCCAAACAGCATGTCCCACCACGGAAACAGCACACCAAAATTCTCGCCATACGGATCGCGCACGGTGCTGCCGGGCTCGTGCCCCAGCGCCACCGCGTGGTGGCGGCGGTGAAAGCTCGGGCTGACCAGCAGCCGGCTGCCCACGCGGCCCCACGACCAGCGCAGGTTGGCATGCTGCAGGCTTTCCAGCAACTGCGTCACCGCCACCAGCGCAACGAATTGCGACGGCCCGACGCCGATCAGGATGGCGACGACGACAAAGATCACGTCGGTGATGACCGAGTCGAGCAGGTGGTTGCGGTTGTCGCTCCACATCGTCATCTGCCGCTGGCTGTGGTGTACGGCGTGCAACTGCCACCACCAGTGAAAGCGGTGCTGCGCGCGGTGCACGCCGTAGCCGACCAGGTCGAACACGATCAGGTAAATGATGAAGCTGACCCAGGCCACGTCGGTCACGCCGGGCCACAGCTGGTCGATCTGCAGCGTGGGCAGGCCGTGCGCGCGCAGCCAGCCGATGCCGCTGGTGAGCCAGCCTTCGACGCTGAAGAACATGATCAGCTTGAACAGGCCCAGCCGGTGGATCAGCGTGTAAAGCACGTCGATGCCCACGGCGTGGCGGTCGCGCAGCGGCTCGACGGGCCACAGACGCTCAAGCGGCGCAATCACCAGCAGCAGCACGGCGATCTGCATCAGCCCGACCAGCAGCCAGCCCGTGGCGGTGAAGCCGTCTTCGAGCAGGTTGCCGGCACCGACGGCAAAGGCGATGGGCTGCACGGCGGCTTCAAACAGCCACTGTTGCGCGGCGGCGAAGGTGTCGGTCAGGGTGTCCAGCATGTCTTCAAGCAAAACATGCGCACCGCTCGCGGGGTGTGCAGCCCAACGGGCCCAGTGGCCGCGGAGCAGGCCATGCGGGGGCACCCATGGCCGGGGTCTCCCCGGACATCGGGTGCGTCCCCCCGCTGGGGGGAAGGCGCCGAAGGCGGCTCAGGGGGGAGCGTCATGCTATCCGCCGTGCGCGGCAATCCACGGCTGGAAATCCGGATGCTCGCGCAGCGTCTTGAAGCAGAAGCCGCGCGCCTGCAGGCCATCGACCAGCGGCGCCAGCACGGCCGGCGCCCACGGATCCTGACGCGACCAGATGCCCAGATGCGCCATCAGAATGTCGCCCGGGCGAATGTCCTGCAGCGCTTTTTTCAGCAGCGCGTCGTTGGGGTACTGGCCGCTCGGCAGCTCGTCGCCCAGAAAGCCGGCCGGCGCCCAGCCGACGTGCTTGAAGCCGCAGCCCTCGGCCGCGGCCAGCAGCTTGGGCGATGTCTTGCCGCCGGCGGCGCGAAACAGCGGCAGCACTTTGCGCTGGGTGATCGACACCAGCCGGTCGGCCGCCACTTGCAGGTTGGCGCAGTACTGCGCGCCGGTCCAGCTCAGCGTCTTGCCGGACTGCGCACCCGACGAGGGGCGGATGCGAAAGCGCGCCTCGCCACCCGGTTGCGCGGGCGGCAGGTCGGCCTGCCAGTAGGCGTGGTCCCAGGTGTGGCTGGCAAATTCGTGCCCTTCGGCGGCGCGCGCCTTCCACCACGGCGCCCAGTGCTTGCCCAGCGTGCCGTCGCCCTCTTTGGTCGCCTCTTGCGCGGCAAAGAAGGTGGCGCGCACGCCGCGCTGCTTCAACACGTCGGCCACCAGCGGCGCCACGCCCATGTGGCCGGTGTCGAAGGTCAGGTACACCGGCTTGCAGGATTCATTGGCTTTTTGGGCGCTGGCGCTTGTGGGGCAAGCGCCAGCAGCTATCAAAAAGCAAGCAATCAGAACGCGCATGTGCCCTGCCCTATTGCCGCCGCGCATGGTCCAGCGTCCACACGCCGTGCGGCGATTTGCCGACCTTGACCTGATGCACCACCTTGCGCTTGGCGACGTCGATCAGCGTCAGCTTGCCGGCCCAGCGCGAGCCGACCATGATGAGCGAGCCATCGGCGGACACATCCATGCAATCCGGCCCAGCCGGCGCGGGAAAACTGTCCACCGCCTTGAAGCCCACATAGTCGATCTTGCTGATGGTGTTGGCCACGCGGTTGCTGACAAACACGTGCCGCCCGTCGCCCGCCGCGCGAAAGGCGTGCG
>JAGOVZ010000067.1 GCA_018060485.1 Ottowia sp.
CGGCGCCGCTAGCGCCTTGGCCGGCGCTTGCGACTGCATCGCCTTCATCTGCTGGTCGAGCGGCCTCACGCTGCCGCAATCGCTGCCCAGATACTTCATCTGCGTGTCGGCCTGCATGGTGTGGGCCTTGCCAGAAGCGTCCTTGCCGTTGGTCTCGATCTTGGTGGTGATCAAGTCGCCCGCCACCACAGTTTCGCCCTTGCCCGTCACGCTGCCACCGGCCTGCTTGCAGGCGAACTCGAAGCTGGTGCGGTTGCCCTGGCGGTCGATCTTGGGCTGCTCGCACTCGGCGTTGTGCGGGCGCGGGATCATGGGCTGGTCGCGCTTGGCCATTTCGGCGCTGACGCAGATGCGCCGGCTCAGCGGGTCGCCCTGCTGCGCCAGCATGGCCTCGGCCTTCTTGCGCTGCTCGGGCCGCAGGTTGGCGATTTGCTTTTTCATCTGCTCGGCAGAGGCGGCAAACTGCGCCTTCATGTCCTTGCCGTCGGCCGTCATGCGGGTGGTCGTGGTCTCCCACAAGCCGGCTTTCAGGCCGGCCTGGCCGGTCTGGGCGGGCGCGCCGCCCGCAGCGGCCAGCGCCAGCAGCAACATCAATGTCTTCTTCATGGTGAGGGTGCCGAGGCACAAGTGAACGAAACGGCGCCAATGGTACGACGGTGCCCCCATCGGGCGCAGGCCCGGCCCGAAACGCCGACAATACCGGCCATGAAAGCCCCCGAACTGCTGCTGCCTGCCGGCAGCCTGGACAAGATGCGCGCCGCCTACGACTTCGGCGCCGACGCCGTGTACGCCGGCCAGCCGCGCTACAGCCTGCGCGCGCGCAACAACGAATTTCGCCTGGAGCAGATCGCCACCGGCATTGCCGAGGCGCATGCGCGCGGCAAGAAGTTCTTCGTCACCAGCAACCTGATCGCCCACAACGACAAGGTGCGCACCTATTTGCGCGACCTGGAACCGGTGGTGGCGCTGGGGCCCGACGCGTTGATCATGGCCGACGCCGGCCTGGTCATGCTGGTGCGCGAGAAGTGGCCCGAAGTGCCCATCCACCTGAGCGTGCAGGCCAACACCACCAACTGGGCGGCGGTGAAGTTCTGGCAGAAGATGGGCGTGGCGCGCATCATCCTCTCGCGCGAGCTGAGCCTGGCCGAGGTCGAGCAGATTCGCCAGCAATGCCCCGACATGGAACTGGAAGTGTTTGTGCACGGCGCGCTGTGCATTGCCTACAGCGGGCGCTGCCTGCTGAGCGGCTATTTCAACCGGCGCGACCCCAACCAGGGCACCTGCACCAACGCCTGCCGCTGGAATTACAAGACGATGGACGCCGACGTCGACCCCAACACGGGCGAGGCGCTGGCGCGCGGCGAGCAACTGCAAGGCTTCAACTTCAGCGCCGAGGCCGAACGCGCCGAAACCGAATCGACCTGCGGCAACGGCCAGCGCCACCCCAAAGCCGACAAGGTCTACCTGATCGAGGAAGAAGGCCGCCCCGGCCAGCTGATGCCGATCATGGAAGACGAGCACGGCACCTACATCATGAACAGCAAGGACTTGCGCGCCATTGAACTGGTCGAAAAGCTGACCAAGATCGGCGTCGATTCGCTCAAGATCGAAGGCCGCACCAAGAGCCTGTACTACGTTGCGCGCACCGCGCAAACGTACCGCCGCGCGATTGACGACGCGGTGGCCGGCCGACCGTTCAACCCGCAATTGATCAGCGAATTGGAAGGCCTGGCCAACCGCGGCTACACCAGCGGCTTTCTGGAGCGCCGCCCGTCGCAGGACTATCAAAGCTATGAAACCGGCCACTCGGTCGCCACGCGCAGCCAGTTCGTCGGCGAAGTCAAGACGGTGCAGGACGGCTGGGCCGAGGTCGAAACCAAAAATCGCTTTGCCGTCGGCGACTGGATCGAGATCATCCACCCGCAAGGCAACCGCACGCTGCGGCTGGATGTGATGAAGAACGCTGAGGGCGCCCAGATCGACGTGGCCGCCGGCAACCCGCTGCGGGTGTGGATCCCCGTCGATGGCCCGGCCGAGCACGCGCTGGTCGCGCGGCTGCTGACGCCGCCGGTGGCCGCTGAAACCAGCCGCGCCACCGCCTGATTTCAGGCTCAAATGTGCCCGCAGGGCTTGATCTGAAAGCGCGAGCAACTATCGATTCAGAAGCGTTTTGGCGCGCACACGCCCTGTCGAAGCACATGCCTTGAGGCGCGGTTGCGACAGGCTGCGCATTATTTGACGCCCCGCCACGACTGGCGCGCGCAGGAAAGCGCCTTTTCGCCGTCGCAGGGCTTACACTTTGTAGCAGTGCCGCCGCGAGCCAGTCGGCACTGCGCCATCGGGCACGGGAGACACGATGGTGTCTGTAGAAAAGCCTGCTGCAGCACATGCCATTGATCTGTCCGAAATGCGGCGCGGAGAATCGGGAAACCGCGAAGTTCTGCCTCAAGTGTGCGCAGCAGATGGTGCCGCTCGGCGGCGCTGAGCCGGAGCCCCTCGCACCGCGAAGGCGCAAGCGCCGCCGATCCGCCACTGGTGCAGAGGTTGCATCAGGCCCCAAAGAGCGTGCGAACCGATCACGCTATGCACTGGGGGGCGCAGCCATCGTGTTGATGGCGGCAGCGTTTGTTTGGACCGTCTCACCGGGGCCGCGCAGTGGATCGGCTATGCCTTCGGCCGAGGTGGTCAAGACGTCCGCCGCGCAGACGCCCGCTTCCGCCGCAGCGCCTGTTGCAATGCCATCGTCATCCGCGCGCGCTGCGCCAGCCGCGTCGACAAGCGTGGCGGCTGCGGTGGCCTCAGATGTGCCGCCGCTTGCTGCGTCGGCCTCGGCGGCCGCACCATCCCGCGCCCTGACGCCAGCACCCAAGTCAGAGCCCGCTGCGCGCGCTCCTGCCCGCACCGCATCGAAAACGGCCACTGCACGGCCACCCATGGCCCCGGCGCCTGCCGCACCTGTCGTTGAAGCGCCAGCGCCTGTTGCACCAACCCCGGCACCGCCTGCGCCAGCACCCGCTGCCACCTTGTGCGCGGGCCAGGCGTTCATCGCACACGCCGTTTGCCTCCAAACCGAATGCAACAAACCCGCCATGCGCCAACACGCCCAGTGTGTGCGGATGCGCGAACAACAGGAGGCGTTGCGGCGCGGCAGTGGCGACAACTAATACCCGTGAGACGGCAAAAAACGGATGCGAAACACCTCGACGCTGTTGGCAAGGCAGCCTGAGCCCCACATCCACGCGTAGCCACGCCCTCCGACTTGCGCTAACCTAGAACGTTCACTGCGCCGTGTCCCACTCACCCATGGAGAAGAATCTCCCCCCCATCCCCGCCAAACGCTACTTCACCATTGGTGAAGTAGGCGAGCTGTGTGGCGTGAAGCCGCATGTGCTGCGCTATTGGGAGCAGGAATTCACCCAACTGCGCCCCATGAAACGGCGCGGAAACCGGCGCTACTACCAGCACCACGAAGTGCTGATGATCCGGCGGATCCGTGAACTGCTGTACGACCGGGGTTTCACCATCAGTGGCGCGCGCATCCGCTTGCAGGAGTTGGCGCAACACGAACGCGACCGCACGCGTGCCGGCGAAGTCGCATTGAACGGCCTGGAACATGTCGACGCCGACGAAGGGATTCCCAGCGAGTTCGGCGACAGCATCGCGTTTGATGAAACGCAACTGATGCCGGAACAACTGCGCGAGGTCGAGCGAGAGCTCAAGGAAATCCGCGACCTGCTGACCGTCACCCAGTGGCACGATTTGCACACGCTATAATCGCGGTCTTGTCGGCGTGTAGCGCAGCCTGGTAGCGCACTTGCATGGGGTGCAAGGGGTCGCGAGTTCGAATCCCGCCACGCCGACCAAATACGCAAACGGACTACAGCTCACACTGTAGTCCGTTTTTCTTTGCGGCAACGCAGCCTACAACTCAGGCAGGCTCGCTCGGCGATTCAACGTCTGCCTGCAACTGACTCTTGAGTTTCTGGCTGGCGTGGAACGTGACCACCCGGCGCGCGGCGATGGGGATCAGTTCGCCCGTGCGCGGGTTGCGGCCAGGCCGCGGTGCCTTGATGCGCATCTGGAAGTTGCCGAAGCCCGACAGCTTGACTTCTTCGCCCGCCACCAGACGCGCGCCGATGAGGTCGAAGAAAGCCTCGACCATGTCCTTGGACTCGCGCTTGTTCAAGCCGATTTGCTCGAACAGCATCTCAGCCAGTTGCGCTTTGGTGAGCGCCGAAGTCTCCAGGCTGTCGACGGCGAGGGACAGAAAATCGTGCGTGGGCTCGCTCATGGATGTGCCGTTCAACTCTTGAAGCCATCAAGCGCGCAGACGCGCACCCAGATCGGGCTGAAGCCGGTCAAGCACCGCCTTCACCGCCGCATCAATCCGCTCGTCGGTGAGGGTTTCTTGCGCGCTGCCCATCACCAGGCGAACCGCCAGGCTTTTTTCCTGCGCCGACATGCCTGCCGCAGCTTCCGCGCCCGACTTCGGCCGGTAGATGTCGAACAGCGTGGCGCTGCGCAACAAACCGCCGGTATCGGCAGCGTGCACCGACTGCATGAGTTGCGCGTACGTCACGGTCTCGGGCACCACCACGGCAATGTCACGCTCGGCCGGCTGCTGGCGCGGCACCAAGTCGGCGTGCGGCAGTTGGCGCAGCAGCACGGCGTCAAGGTTCAACTCGAACAACACCGGCGCTTGCGCCAGCTCCCACTGCTGGCGCCAGCGTGGGTGCAACTCGCCGATGACGCCCACCTGCTGTTCGTCCAACCAGACGGTGGCGCTGCGGCCAGGGTGAAGTGCGGGATGTTGGACCCGCTCAAACGTCGGCTGATAAGGGCTGAGCAAGGCCTCGACATCGCCCTTCACGTCATAAAAATCAGCGGGTGTCTGCTTGCCTTCCCACCCCTGGCGAGCGGCCGGGCCATAGACGATGCCGGCCACATGCATCGGCTGCGCGATGCCACGCACGCTGCTGTCCGACGCTGTCACGGATTCGTCGCGCCTGAACACGCGGCCCACCTCGAACACACGCACGCGGTCGGCGCGGCGATCGGCGTTGTGCTTCACAACCTGTAGCAAAGAACCCATGAGGGACGAGCGCATGGCGCCCATTTGACTCGCAATCGGGTTCAGCAGGCGCACCGGATCGGCGTTGCCGGCCAGATCGCGCTCCCAGGTTTCATCGACAAAGCTGAAGTTGATCGTCTCCAGATAACCCAGCCCGGCCAGCGCGTGTCTCACGGCAAAGCTGCTGCGACGCGTCTCGGATCGCACGCGCGGCACGATGGGCGCCAGCGGCGCGGTTTCGGGCAACTTTTGATAGCCGATCAGGCGTGCAACTTCCTCGATCAGATCTTCCTCGATGCGCAGATCGAAGCGGTAGGCGGGCGGCATCACCGTGATGACGCCGTCGGCTTCGGTAAAGGACAACTGCAAACGGCGAAGCACATCGGCGCACTGCACTTGCGTCAATGGCATGCCAATCACCTTGGCCGCGCGAGCCACCCGAAGCGTGACCGCTGCCGGTTTGGGCATGTTCGGCTGCTGATCGTCGATGGAGCCACATGCGGTCTCGGGCGTGCCGCAGATGTCGATGATCAACTGGCTGATGCGCTCGATGTGCGCGGCGGTCAAATCGGGATCGACGCCACGCTCGAAGCGGTGTCCGGCGTCGGTCGCAAAGTTGTAGCGGCGCGATCGGCCCGCCACGGCGTCTGGCCACCAGAAGGCCGCCTCGACATAGACGTTCTTCGTCTCGTCGGAAACCGCCGTGGCATCGCCGCCCATGATGCCGGCCAGCGACTCGATCTCCTTGTCGTCGGCGATCACGCCCACGGTGTCATCGACGGTGACGGTGTTGCCGTTCAGCAGCTTGAGCCGTTCGCCCGCCCTGCCCCAGCGCACATCCAGCCCGCCGTGGATCTTGTCGAGATCAAAGATGTGCGTCGGCCGGCCGTACTCGAACATCACGTAGTTCGAAATGTCGACCAGTGCCGTCACGCTGCGCTGGCCGCAGCGTGCCAGGCGATCGACCATCCAGGCCGGCGTGGCGGCTTGGGTGTTGACGTTTTGAATCACGCGGCCCGAGAAGCGCCCGCACAGATCGGGCGCGCTGATCTTGACCGGCAACACTGCGGAGGTACCCACCGGCACCGCCGGGATCGGCGGCGTGATCAGCGGCGCACCGGTCAGTGCCGACAGCTCGCGCGCCACGCCGTACACGCTGAGCACGTGGCCCAGATTGGGTGTGAGCTTGAGCGTGAATACGGCATCGTCCAGATTCAGCGCTTGGCGAATGTCCTGACCGACGGGTACATCCAGCGGCAACTCCAGCAGGCCGCCGTGGTCGTCGGACAGCTTCAACTCGCGCGCCGAGCACAGCATGCCCTGGCTCTCGATGCCGCGCAGCTTGCCCAGCTTGATCTTGAACGGCTGACCGTCATCGCCGGGGGGCAGTTCGGCCCCCACCAGCGCTGTCGGCACCTTGATGCCCGCGCGCGCATTGGGCGCGCCGCACACGATGTTCAGCAAAGCGCCCTGCCCCACGTCGACCTGGCACACGCGCAGGCGGTCGGCGTTGGGGTGCTGCTCAGCCTGCTTGATTTCGCCCACAACGATCTGGGTGAACGGCGGCGCGACCGGGCGCACTTCTTCCACCTCGAAGCCGCCCATGGTCAACACGTCGGCCAGTTGCTCGGTGGTGAGCGGTGGGTTGCAAAACTCGCGCAACCAGGATTCAGGAAACTGCATGTTGACCCTCGATCAGCGGAACTGGCTCAGAAAACGCACGTCGCCCTCGAAGAACAGGCGCAAATCGTTCACGCCGTAGCGCAACATGGCCAGGCGGTCGATGCCGGAGCCGAAAGCAAAGCCGATGAAGCGTTCGGGGTCGAGCCCCATGTTGCGCACCACCTGCGGGTGCACCTGGCCGGAGCCGGACACTTCCAGCCACTTGCCCGCCAGCGGACCGGTCTGGAACTGAATGTCGATTTCGGCGCTCGGTTCGGTGAAAGGAAAGTAGCTCGGCCGAAAGCGCAGGATCAAGTCGTCGGTCTCGAAAAACGCCTTGCAGAAATTCAGGTAGGTGACCTTCAGGTCCTTGAAGCTCACGTTTTCGCCCAGCCACAGGCCTTCGACCTGGTGGAACATGGGCGAGTGAGTGGCGTCGTTGTCGACGCGGTAGGTGCGGCCGGGCACGATGACGCGCACTTCGGGGATGTCGCCGGCCGCCAGCGCCGCCGCGTGCTTTTTGGCATGCGCGGTGGCGTAACGGATCTGCATCGGGCTGGTGTGGGTGCGCAGGCAATAGGGCTGGCCGTTCTCGTCGTTCATGTCGACGTAGAACGTGTCCTGCATCGAGCGCGCCGGGTGGTTGGGCGGGTTGTTCAGCGCCGTGAAGTTGAACCAGTCGTTCTCGATCTCCGGCCCGTCGCCCACATCGAAGCCCATGCTGCCGAAGATTTGCTCGATGCGTTCCCATGCGCGGCTGATCGGGTGCAGACCGCCTTGCCCGCGCTGACGGCCGGGCAAGGTCACATCGAGCGCCTCGGCCTGCAACTGGCGCTCCAGCTCGGCGTCGGCCAGCGCCTGGCGGCGCGCGGTGAGCGCGGCCTCAATCGCCTGCTTGGCTTGATTGATGGCGGCACCGCGGGTTTTCTTTTCCTCAACGCTCAGTTGCGCCATGCCCTTCATCAGCTCGGTCACGCGGCCGGATTTGCCGAGGAATTGCGCCTTGGCGTTTTCCAGATCAGCAGGCGCCGTGGCGCGGGCGAAGGCGTCGCTGGCGCTCTTGATGAGGTCCGACAGCTCGTCGGTGGCAATGATCTGGGCATTCATCGACAGGCCATTCTCAAACGAATCAAACGAAAAAGGGATTGAAGCCGTTTTGGCCTCAACCCCTTGAACCACGTGCGCAACCAGCTATTAAATGAATAGTAGTCGCAACCTCGTGGCAAGCGCGGGCATCAAGCCAGCTTGGCCTTGGCCTGCTCGACGATGCCGGCAAAAGCGGCCTTGTCGTGCACGGCGATGTCGGCCAGCACCTTGCGGTCAAGCGTGATGCCGGCCTTGGTCATGCCGTTGATGAACTGGCTGTAGGTCAGGCCCAGTTCACGCGTGGCGGCGTTGATACGCGCAATCCACAGGCGGCGGAACACGCGCTTTTTGGTGCGACGATCACGGTAGGCGTATTGACCTGCCTTCATCACCGCCTGCTTGGCAACGCGATAGACGTTCTTGCGGCGGCCGCGGAAGCCCTTGGCCAGGGCGAGGATTTTCTTGTGACGAGCGCGTGCGGTGACGCCACGTTTGACGCGAGGCATATGTTTTCTCCTGGTCCGTCAGTTGATCAAAGGCCGGCGAAGGGCAGCATCTGCGCCATGTGACCCATGTTGGTCTCATGCACATTCACCGCACCACGCAGGTGGCGTTTGTTCTTGGTGGTCTTCTTGGTCAGGATGTGACGCTTGAAGGCTTGCCCGCGCTTGACGGTGCCACCGGGACGGACGCGAAAACGCTTCTTCGCGCTGCTCTTGGTCTTCATTTTGGGCATTTGCATGCTCCTTCTTTCTTGTGCTCGCGAGGCGTGCGCAAAACTTCTTTGCGCCCTTGTTGGCCCCGAGCCACTTGTTTCAGCGGTGACGCTTTCACGCCACCGCTGTTGGCCGGCCTTTCAGCCCGCCCGTTCATCCTGTGGCTTAAAGCCAGCCGGACAAATTCCAATCATCAACTGCTCAACCAGCCGTCGGCGCCGCCTCTGCGGGGGCTGCGGCCGGCTTGGGGGCACCGCCGCCCGCCTTCTTGCGCGCCGGCGCAATCATCATGATCATCTGGCGGCCTTCCAGCTTGGGAAACTGCTCGACCAGAATGCTGTCGGCCAGATCGTCGCGAATGCGGTTCAGCAGCGCCATGCCCAATTCCTGGTGCGTGATTTCGCGGCCGCGAAAACGCAGCGTGACCTTCACCTTGTCGCCATCGGCCAGAAAGCGGCGGATGTTGCGCATCTTGATGTTGTAGTCGCCATCATCGGTACCGGGGCGGAATTTGACTTCCTTGATTTCGATGACCGTCTGCTTGGCTTTGGCTTCGGCGGCTTTTTTCTGCTCAAGGTACTTGAACTTGCCGTATTCCATCAGCCGGCACACCGGCGGCGTGGCGGTGGCGACGATCTCGACCAGGTCCACATCCAGTTCGCCCGCCATGCGCAGGGCTTCCTGAATCGGCACGACACCCAACGGCTCGTTGTCGGGGCCGTTCAGGCGAACCTCGGGGGCCATGATTTCACGGTTCAGACGATGCGCGCGCTCTTCACGGTGGCGGCGATCACGAAAATTGGTAGCGATGGCAAAAATCCTTTATTGAAAATGCTGCGAAAAACGCAGCTGATACCGCACAGTCCACGCGGGCCAGAGCTGTTTTTGATAAAAATCAGGCTTTGGAAGCAATGTCCTCGGCAATGCGTTTGGCAAATGCATCAAGGGACATCACACCGAGATCTTGATTGCCCCGGGCGCGCACTGCGACGGCGCCAGCTTCCTTCTCCTTGTCGCCCACGACCAGGATGTAAGGCAGCTTTTGCAACGAATGCTCGCGTATTTTATACGTAATCTTCTCGTTTCGCAGGTCGGTCTCGACCCTAAGCCCTTGATTTCGCAGCGTTTTCGCCACGCTTTGCACGTAGTCGGCCTGCGCGTCGGTGATGCCCGTGACCACCACCTGTACCGGCGACAGCCACACCGGCATGGCGCCCGCGTAGTGCTCGATCAGCAAGCCGATGAAGCGCTCCATGCTGCCCACCGTGGCGCGGTGCAGCATCATGGGCCGGTGGCGCGCGCCGTCTTCGCCCACGTATTCGGCGTCCAGGCGCTCGGGCAGGTTGGGGTCGACCTGCATGGTGCCGACCTGCCATTCGCGGCCCAGCGCGTCTTTCAGCGTGTATTCGATCTTGGGGCCGTAGAAAGCGCCCTCGCCTTCGGAAATCTGAAACTCCACGCCCGAGGCGCGCAGGCTTTCCATCAGCGCGTGCTCGGCCTTGTCCCAGCTTTCATCGGTGCCAATGCGCTGCTCGGGCCGCGTGGCCACCTTGTAGATGATGTCGGTAAAGCCGAAATCCTTGTAGACCTTCTGCACCAACGCCGTGTAGGCCGTGCATTCGGCCAGGATCTGATCTTCGGTGCAGAAGATGTGCCCATCGTCTTGCGTGAAGGCGCGAACGCGCATGATGCCGTGCAGGCCGCCCGACGGTTCGTTGCGGTGGCACGAACCGAATTCGCCATAGCGCAGCGGCAGGTCGCGGTAGCTTTTCACGCCCTGCTTGTAGATCAGGATGTGGCCGGGGCAGTTCATCGGCTTGAGCGCGTAGTCGCGCTTTTCGCTCTCGGTGATGAACATGTTTTCGCGGTACTTCTGCCAATGGCCGGTCTTTTCCCACAGCGTCTTGTCGAGAATCTGCGGGCCTTTCACCTCGTGATAGCCGTTGTCGTTGTACACACGGCGCATGTACTGCTCAACCTGCTGCCACAGCGTCCAGCCCTTGGGGTGCCAGAACACCGTGCCGGGCGAATGCTCGTCGATGTGGAACAAATCCAGCTCGCGCCCCAGCTTGCGGTGGTCGCGCTTTTCGGCCTCTTCCAGCATGTGCAGATGGTTCTGCAACTCGTCCTTGCTGGCCCAGGCCGTGCCATAGATGCGCTGCAGCATCTCGTTGCGGTGATCGCCGCGCCAGTAGGCGCCGGCCACCTTCATGAGCTTGAAGTGCTTGAGCTTGCCGGTGGAGGGCACGTGCGGGCCGCGGCACAGGTCTTCGAACGCGCCTTCGCGGTACAGCGACACGTCTTCATTGCTCGGGATGCTGGCGATGATCTCGGCCTTGTAGGCTTCGCCCAGGCCTTTGAAGTATTCGACGGCCTCATCGCGCGGCAGCACGCGGCGCACCACGGGCTCGTCCTTGGCGGCCAGCTCGCTCATCTTTTTCTCGATGGCGACCAAGTCCTCGGGCGTGAAGGGGCGCTTGTAGGCAAAGTCGTAATAAAAGCCGTTCTCGATCACTGGGCCAATCGTGACCTGCGCTTCAGGGAAAAGCTCCTTCACCGCGTAGGCCAACAAGTGCGCCGTCGAGTGGCGAATCAACTCCAGCCCGTCGGGGTCCTTGGCCGTGACGATGGCGAGTTTGGCGTCCTGCGCGATCGGGTAGCTCGTGTCGACCAGCTTGCCATCGACCTTGCCGCCGAGCGCCGCCTTGGCCAGGCCGGCGCCAATGGATTGCGCGACTTCGGCCACCGTGACGGGGCCTTCGAATTGACGGTTTGAACCGTCGGGAAGCGTGATCTGAACCATGAGAAACCTCTGAAACCGTATCGGGTACAACAAGAAAAAGGCAACAAAAAAGCGCGGATCGTGGCCGCGCTTTCGGTATGTTTTCGATAGCGCCTGCCGCAATCGGGGCAAGCGCGAACACCGTGTTCGGGCCTTACATCCAGCTCCTGGTGGAAGTAGTTCGCGGTGTCATAACCTAATCTGCCTTTCTCGCTCTTGTTAAGGTGATGAGTGAAGGCGCTGCGCAAGTTATCGCAGCAAACACGATATTTTAGCCGAGGCGCGGGCGGCATGCCCTTCATCGGGCCAGCAAAAAAGCCACGGCATGCCGTGGCTTTCTCGCGTCTCCTCGAAGGCCAGCCTCGCGGCCGGCCTCCCTTCATTGTTCGATCAATGGAACTGCTCTTCCTCGGTCGAGCCTGTGAGCGCCTT
>JAGOVZ010000009.1 GCA_018060485.1 Ottowia sp.
GGCGCCAACCAGTCGGTCAGCCCCGATCAGGTCACGCAGGCGCTGGGCCCGGACGTGATCGGCCAGATCGCCTCACAGCTGGGCGTTGGCCACGGCGACGCGGCTGGCGGCATCGCCCACATCCTGCCCGAGCTGATCGACAAGCTGACGCCCCACGGCCAGGCGCCGCAGGGCGGCCTCGGCAGCGGCGACGACATCGTCGGCATGCTGGGCAAGATGCTGCAGCGCTGATCGGCGCGGCCAGCGATCGCTACAACAAAAAGAGCGGCCTGCGCGCGCCCATCGGGCGCCGCAGGCCGTTTTCATGTGCAATCGCTTATTTGGCGGCGAAGCAGTAGAGCAGCCCGGCGCTGCCGCTTTGCGCCAGTTGCGGCACGCTGCAGCCGCGCGTGCCATGCGAGGCGTTCCACGAGCGGTTGGCCACCGGGTCGGGGTTGGTGCCGGCCAGGTCGTGGTGGCCGACGATGGCCGAGCCGCCTTCGCCGCGCGTCCAGTTGCCGCAGGTGGTGTCCTTGCCGGCCTCGGGCACGGCCACGGTGCCGTCGGGGCGTGAGCCGGTCAGGATGTCGTGGCGGTTCACGCTGTCGCCAAAGCCGGTCACGACCTCGCCTTTTTCAGTCAGCGAATTGGCCTTGCCCAGCTTGGCGTTGGCGCTGTGCAGGTCGGCCACGCTGGTGGCGACGGTGACGCCCTTGGCGTTGACCCACGGGCCGCTGCCGATGCGGTCGCGCGCGTTGACCGCCGGGCGGCCATCGGCGGCCACCGTGCTGAGGTAAGCGCGCCAAGTCTTGCCGCCGGCGCCCACGGCATCGGCCAGGCGCTGGCATTGCGCGTCGGCGCCCGCCAGCCCGCCCAGGTTGCCGCCCTGGCCCGGGTTGCTGCTGGTGATGAAGAAGCTCATCGGGTGGCTGCTGCCGCCGGACATCGACGAGCAGCCGGCCGCCAACGCGGCGGCGCAGGCCGCGGCCGCAATCAGGCGCAAGGCGCGGGTGGAGCGAATCGGGCGCATGTTTGTTCTCCTGAATGGGGTGATGGGCGCCGCCAGTGTGCGGCGGGTCCGCGGGGCGCGTCAATCCCGACCTGCCCGCGCCCGGGCGCGGCGTCTGTCAGAGCAGCTCGCCCTTGGGATCGCGCCCCATCAGCGCCGCCACGGCTTCGACGGGTTTCAGTTCGCCATCCAGCAGCGCCACCACGCATTCGGTGATCGGCATGTCGACGCCCAGATGCAGCGCGCGCTGCAGCACGGTGCGCGCGCTGTACACGCCCTCGGCCACGTGGCCGAGCGACTGCACGGCGTCTTGCAGCGTCTTGCCCTCGGCCAACAGCAGGCCGACCTTGCGGTTGCGGCTCAAATCGCCGGTGGCCGTCAGCACCAGGTCGCCCAGTCCCGACAGGCCCATGAACGATTCCTGCCGGCCGCCCAGCGCCAGCCCCAGACGCGCCATCTCGGCCAGGCCGCGCGTGATGAGGGCGGCGCGCGCGTTCAGCCCCAGGTTCAGGCCGTCGGCGAGACCCGTGGCAATGGCCAGCACGTTCTTCACCGCGCCGCCGACTTCAACGCCGACCAGGTCGTCGTTGCCGTACACGCGCAGCGTGGGGCCGTGGAAAGCCTCGACCAGCGCGCTGCGCACCGCCGCGTGGCGGCTGGCAGCGACCAGCGCCGTCGGCTGACCGCGCGCCACCTCCTGCGCAAAGCTGGGGCCGCTCAGGGCGCCGGCGTGCAGGCTGGGCGCCACCTGGCGTTGAATTTCGTGCGGCATGAGGCCGAACGGGCGCGGCGCGGCGGGGTCTTGCGCCGGCTCGAAACCCTTGCACAGCCAGGCGACCGGCACGTCGACTTGCTGCAGCAGTTCAAGCGTCGGGCGCAGGCCGGCGACCGGCGTGGCGATGACCAGCAGGTCGGCTTCGGGCACCGCCTCCAGCAGCCCCTGCACATCGCCGCCACGCACGTGCAGATCGCGCGGCAGCGGAATGCCGGGCAGGTAGCGCGCGTTCTCGCGCGTGTCGTGCAGGGCCGCGGCCTGCGCGCCGTCGCGTGCCCACAGCACCACGCGGTGGCCGGCCGGGTTGCGCGCCGCGCTGACGGCCAGCGCCGTGCCCCAGGCGCCGGCGCCGATAACTATGATTTTCATAGCTGCTCGCGCTTGTCTGGCGTGCGCCAGCGGCCTATCTTGGCGTTATTGCGTGATGATGGGCGAGCCGTCGGCCTGCGCGGCCTGCTGCTGTTGGTACATCTGCTGAAAGTTGATCTCGGCCAGGTGCACGGGCGGAAAGCCGCCGCGCTGAATCAGGTCGGCCACGTTGCCGCGCAGGTAAGGGTAGACGATCTGCGGGCACGCGATGCCGATGACGGCGCCCATCTGGTCTTCGGGGATGTTGCGCACCTCGAAGATGCCGGCCTGCTTGCATTCGGCCAGAAACACCGTCTTGTCCTGGATCTTGGTCTGCACGGTGGCGCTGACGGTGATCTCGAACACGCCGTCGGCCACGTTCTCGGCGTTGACGCCCAGGTTGATCTCGACCGAGGGCTGCTCCTGCTCCAGCAGGATGGCGGGCGAATTGGGCTGCTCGAGCGAGGCCTCCTTGAGGTAGACGCGCTGGATGTTGAACACGGGATCCTGATCGGCCATGTGATGTCTCGGTTGAAAGGGAGGGTTTGAAAAAGCGACTGCCGCCCGGGCGGGCGGCATGCGGCCCATTATCTCAGGCGTGCGTGACGCCTTGGCAGCACGCGCTCAGGCGTTGCCGGCCAGCAGCGGATCGAGCCCGCCGCGCTGATCCAGCGCCACCAGGTCGTCGTGGCCGCCCACGTGCGTGTCGCCAATGAAAATCTGCGGCACGGTGCGGCGGCCGGTGATCTCCATCATGTGGCTGCGCTGGGCGGGATCGAGGTCGACGCGGATCTCGTCGATCTCGACCCCCTTGGCCTTGAGAATCTGCTTGGCACGAATGCAATAGGGGCAGGTGCCGGTGGCGTACATCTTGACGGTTTGCATGATGGTTTTCGTTGAACTATCAAATCAATAGCTGCTTGCGCTTGTCTGGCGTGCACCAGAGCCTCTTTTGGCGCCCAACGCGGACACCCGGCGGGTCACGCCTTTTCGACCGGCAGGTTGGCGTCGCGCCAGCTTTTCAGGCCGCCGGCCAGCGACTGGGCGTTGTCGTAACCCAGCTTCCTGGCGATGGCCACCGCGCGGGCCGAACGCGCGCCCGAGGCGCACACCAGCACCACCGGCGTCGCCTTGTTCTTGACCACCGTCGGCAGCTTGGTCTCCAGATCGGCCAGCGGAATGCTCTTGGCGCCGCCGACGTGGCCGGCCTGGTATTCAGCGCTGTCGCAAACGTCAATGACGACGGCTTTTTCGCGGTTGATGAGTTGCACCGCCGCCGCCGGCGAAATGCCGGCGCCGCCACCGCCTCGCACCAGCGGCGCCAGCAGCATGCTGCCCGAGACCAGCGCCACCAGGATCAGCATCCAGTTCGCCAATAGAAAATCCACGTTGTTCGTCCTTGTTGGGGGTTCGGGCAGCGCATCGGCGCCGCGGGTGTTTCGTCACGCGCTCGGGGCGAGCGCGGCCGGTGATTCTAAAATGGCCGGTTTTGGCCCGCGCACCGCCGGTTATTTGCCGCCTTCCGCCATGCACAAGCTCGTTTTGATCCGCCACGGCGAATCCACCTGGAACCTCGAAAACCGCTTTACCGGCTGGACCGATGTCGACCTGACCCCGACCGGTATCGAGCAGGCCATTCAGGCCGGCCGCTTGCTCAAGGCCGAGGGCTACGACTTCGACCTGGCCTACACCAGCGTGCTGACGCGTGCCATCCGCACGCTGCACCTGGCGCTGGACGAGATGGATCGGCTGTGGATGCCCACGGTCAAGCACTGGCGCCTGAACGAGCGCCACTACGGCGCGCTGCAGGGATTGAACAAGGCCGAAACGGCCAAGAAATACGGCGACGAACAGGTGCTGATCTGGCGCCGCAGCTACGACACGCCGCCGCCCGCGCTGGATGCCAGCGACGCACGCAGCGAGCGCGCCGACCCGCGCTACGCGAAGCTGAACCCCGAAGACGTGCCGCTCACCGAATGCCTGAAGGACACCGTGGCGCGCGTGCTGCCGTTCTGGAACGAATCGATGGCGCCTGCCATCTCGGCCGGCAAGCGGCTGGTGGTGTCGGCGCACGGCAACTCGATCCGCGCGCTGGTCAAGTACCTCGACCACATCTCCGACGACGACATCGTGGGCCTGAACATCCCCAACGGCATCCCGCTGGTGTACGAGTTGGATGTCAGCCTCAAGCCCATTCGCAGCTACTACCTGGGCGATGCCGAGGCGGCAGCGCGGGCCGCGGCGGCCGTCGCCAGCCAGGGCAAGGGCTGAGGCCGGCACGAAATGTGAATCCCACGTAAACGCCATCGTCCGTCACGGAACTTCGCTGCCGCATTCGAGCCGAAAGCAGTCGCAACGTATATATTGCGCCCGAACCCCCTAGGAAATCGCCAGACATGAGTCAGAAAACCAAGATCGCCGGATGGATCGCCGTGGGTGCGCTGGCCGGCGCGCTGACCACCGTATCGCTGCAAACCGTGGCGCGCGGCACCATGGCGCCGCTGCCGCTCGAAGAGCTGCAGCAACTGGCCGCCGTGTTCGGCATGATCAAGTCGGACTACGTGGAGCCGGTGGACGAGAAAAAGCTCATCACCGACGCCATTTCGGGCATGGTGTCGAGCCTTGACCCGCACTCGCAGTATTTCGACAAGAAGACCTTCAAGGAATTCCGCGAAGGCACGACCGGCAAGTTCGTCGGCGTCGGCATCGAGATCACGCAGGAAGACGGCCTGATCCGCGTGGTGTCGCCCATCGAGGGCTCGCCGGCCGACCGCGCAGGCCTGAAGCCGGGCGACTTGATCACCCGCATCGACGACACGGCCGTCAAGGGCCTGTCGCTGAACGATGCCGTCAAGCGCATGCGCGGCGAGCCGGGCACCAAGGTGCTGCTCACCATCCTGCGCAAGGACGAGAACCGCAGCTTCCCGGTCACCATCACGCGCGAAGAGATTCGCACGCAATCGGTCAAGTCGAAAATGATCGAGCCCGGCTACGCGTGGCTGCGCCTGTCGCAGTTCCAGGAGCGCACGGTCGACGACTTCGTCGCCAAGCTGGAAGACATCTACAAGCGCGACCCCAACCTGAAAGGCCTGGTGCTCGATCTGCGCAACGACCCGGGCGGCCTGCTGGATGCAGCCGTGGCGGTGTCGGCGGCTTTCCTGCCTGAAGGCGCGACCGTGGTGTCAACCAACGGCCAGATCGAGGAAAGCAAGTCGATCTACAAGGCGCGCCCTGAAGACTACATGCGCCGCCGCGGCGCCGACCCGCTCAAGCGGCTGCCGGCGGCGCTGAAAAACGTGCCGATGGTGGTGCTGGTCAATGAAGGCTCGGCCTCGGCCAGCGAAATCGTGGCCGGCGCGCTGCAGGACCACAAGCGCGCCATCGTCATGGGCAGCCAGACCTTCGGCAAGGGCTCGGTGCAAACGGTGCGCCCGCTCGGCCCCGACACGGCGCTCAAGATCACCACCGCGCGCTACTACACGCCCAACGGCAACTCGATCCAGGCCAAGGGCATCGTGCCCGACATCATGGTGGACGACACCGCCGAGGGCAGCCCCTACGCCGTGCTGCGCATGCGCGAGGCCGATCTCGAGAAGCACCTGACCGGCGCGCAGGAAGACAAGAAAGATCCGGCGCTGGAGAAAGAGCGTGAAGCGGCCATGAAGCGGCTGGAAGAAGAGTCGCGCAAGCCCGCCGCCCAACGCCGCCCGCCCGAGTACGGCAGCGCGCAGGACTTCCCGCTGCTGCAGGCCATCGCCAAGCTCAAGGGCCAGCCGGTCAAGGTGAGCAAGACCTTGGTCGAGCGCAAGGAAGAGCCGAAAACGGAATAAGCCTGCGCGCTGAGCGCAGGTGCCGCAGATGGACGACCGGCAACTGCTGCGCTATTCGCGCCACCTGCTGCTCGACGACATCGGGATTGAGGGGCAGCAGCGGCTGCTCGATTCGCACGCGTTGATCGTCGGCGCCGGCGGACTGGGTTCGCCGGTGGCGCTGTACCTGGCCAGCGCCGGCGTCGGGCAAATCACGCTGGTCGACGACGACACCGTCGACCTCACCAACCTGCAACGCCAGATCATGCACACCGAGGCGCGCGTCGGCCAGCCCAAAGTGGCGTCGGCCGAAGCCGCCATTGGTGCGCTCAACCCCGGCGTGCGCGTGCGCACGGTGGCGCAGCGCGCCGACGAAGCGCAGCTGACCGAACTGGCGGCCGCCGCCGACATCGTGCTCGACTGCACCGACAACTTCTCCACGCGCCAGGCGCTCAACCGCGCGTGCGTGGCGACCGGCCGCCCGCTGGTCTCGGGCGCGGCGATCGGCTTCGATGGGCAGATCTCGGTCTACGACCCGCGCCGCCCCGCCTCGCCCTGCTATGCCTGCGTGTTCCCGCCGACGCAAGCGGTGGAAGAAGCGCGCTGCGCGACCATGGGCGTGTTCGCGCCGCTGGTCGGCATCATCGGCACGCTGCAGGCCAGCGAAGCGCTCAAGCTGCTGTGCGGCATCGGCGAGCCGCTGGTGGGCCGGCTGCTGATGCTCGACGCCCGGCGCACCGAGTGGACCGAGCTGCGGGTGCCTCGGCAAGCAGACTGCCCGGTTTGCAGCGCCACACGGGCCACGTAGGTTTTTTCCTACTCGGCGGTGGTGTGCACGCTGTCAGTGCGTGCGCGTTCGCACCCCTAAACTCACACCATGTTTCCTTGACGGTGGTCAGGAACCCAAGACAACCGACCCCTCAAGGCCATTTTGTTTCACATTGCTGCCATGCCCGGCCCCAGCCCAGTGCGAGCCTATTTCGTTGAAGACAACCCGACCATCCGCGAGAACCTGATTGCCACGCTGGAAGAACTGGGTGGCGTCGCACCCATCGGCTATGCCGAGACGGAGCAACAGGGCAGCGAATGGCTGACCCACCACAGCGCCAACTGGGACCTGGCCATCGTCGACCTGTTCCTCAAGCAAGGCAGCGGCCTTGGCGTGCTGAAAGCCTGCCGCGAACGCAACCCCGAGCAGAAAGTGGTGGTGCTGACCAACTACGCCACGCCCGACATTCGCGTGCGCTGCCATCAACTGGGCGTCGATGCCGTGTTTGACAAATCCAACGACATCGAGGCCTTGATCGATTTCTGTCTTGAGATGAAGGGCAACGCCTGAACCTGTGCGCTTGCGGCGCCCGCGACGCCCTCAATAAAAAAGCCGCCCAAGGCGGCTTTTTTGCTTGGCTCCGGCAGTGCCGGATCGGCGCTTCAGTCGATCAGCTTGTTCTTCAGCGCGTAATAGGTCAGGTCGCTGTTCGAGCTGAGGCTCATCTTCTCCATCAGGCGCGTGCGGTAGGTGCTGACGGTCTTGACCGACAACGACAGCGAATCGGCGATGTCGCCCGCGGTCTGCCCCTTGGCCAGCTTGAGGAACACTTGGAATTCACGCTCCGACAGCTGCTCGTGCGGCAGCGCGTCGTTCTTGCGGTTGAGCTGCTGCGCCAGCAATTCCGCCACCGTCGGCGTGATGTAGCGCTTGCCCAGCGCGATGGTCCGAATGGCTTCCACGATCTCGGCCGGGTCGCACTCCTTGTTCAGGTAGCCGCTCGCGCCCTGGCGGATCAGGTTCATCGCGTAGTGTTCTTCGGGGTAGCCCGACAGGATCAGGATGCCGACGTCCGGCGCCTTGGCGCGGATCATGGCCAGCGCGTCGATGCCGCTTTGGCCGGGCATCGACAAGTCCATCACCAGCACGTCCATTTCGGTGGTGCGCACCAGGTCGATCGCTTCGCGGCCGCTGGCCGCCTCGCCGACCACCCGCAGATCCACATGCTCCGAAAAAAACTGCTTCAGTCCCGAACGCACAATGGCGTGGTCATCCACAATACCGATTCTGATCACGGTGCGCCTTCCGCTTTGAGGTTATCCAGGCCGCGCCATGCAGCCGCAAGACCGTGATTCTAGTTGCCCGAGACATGCTCGATCCAAGCGCCCCGACTCAAGACGACGCCCAGCGCGCCCGCAAGCCGCTGTCGCTGCGCATGACGCTGGTCATCGCCGCCCTGTGCGCCATCGCCATCATGTGGCTGAACGAGGACACGTACCACCGCACCACGCAGACGCTGGTGCAGATCCAGCACGGCCACGCCACGCGCTCGACCATCAACACCGTGGTGCGCCGGCTGGTCGAGGCCGAGTCGGGCCAGCGCGGTTTCATCCTCACCGGCGACCGCGCCTACCTGGCGCCCTACGACGCGGCCTTGAAGGACATCGACGTGCTGCTCAAGCGCCTGGGCGCCAACGTGCCGCGCGCCATGAACGAGAGCGAAGCGATGCAGGCCTTCCGCCACCTGCTGTCGCAAAAGATCGGCGAGATGGCACTGACGGTGCGACTGCGCCAGGAAGAGCGGGCCGAGGTGGTGAATTTCGTCATGACCTCGAACGTGGGGCTGGAGCAGATGCGCGCGTTTCAGTTGCAGGGCGATGCGCTGCTGGCGCAAGCAGACGCGGTGGTTGCCGCCAACCGCGCCGAGCTGTATCGGCTGCTGAACGTGTCGCGGTTCGGGCTGGCTGCCGGCGTTCTGGCAGCGTTCTTTGCTTTCTTTCTGTACGTCAACCAGACGCGCACGCTGCGCGAGACCGATGCGCGCCAAAAACAGTTGCTTGAAGCCGAGCGCGACGCGCTTGAATCGCAGGTGCGCGAGCGCACTGCCCGCCTGACCGAGCTGGCCACTTATCTGCAGCAGGCGGTGGAAGACGAACGCGCCCATCTGGCGCGCGAGTTGCACGACGAATTGGGCTCGCTGCTGACCGCCGCCAAGCTGAACGTGGCCCGCATCAAATCCAAGCTGCCCAAAGACGCAGACGAACTGGCCGAGCGCCTGAAACACTTGACCGAGACGCTCAACCAGGGCATTGCGCTCAAGCGCCGCATCATCGAAGACCTGCGCCCGTCCTCGCTGTCCAACCTGGGGCTGGTGGCGTCGCTTGAAATCCTGACGCGCGAGTTTGCGGACCGCTCGGGCGTCGAAATAGAGACATCCCTCGAACCGGTCGAACTCGACGAAGTCAGCGAACTGACCATTTACCGCATGGTGCAAGAGGCGCTGACCAACATCGGCAAGTACGCGCAGGCCAGCAAGGTGGTGGTTCGATTGCAGAACTACACCTACCATGCCGAAGTCACCGTGCAGGACAACGGCGTGGGCTTTGACGCCACGCAGCTGCCGCAGGCCTCGCACGGCCTGGTCGGCATGCGCCACCGGGTCGAGGCCAGTGGCGGGCGGCTGGACATCAATTCGCGCGCGGGCGGCGGCGGCTCGCGCATCACCGGCACCATTCCGCGCGCGGTGCCCAAGCCGCAAAGCGCGCTGGCCGAGTCGGTGGGCGCCATGTCGTCCGATTCCTACAAGGCGCCGTCCCCGCAGACGACAGCGCACGACGCGGCCATCTGATGTGCTGGCCACCCCGCATCGCCTATGCTCTGCAGACGCTTTCGGCTCATGGACCGCGTGCCTGAGCAAGCGCTGCCTCCACCCTTGCATCACCCACCGGCGCACGCGCCCAGAAAGGACCTTCTGACATGAACTCGTATTCCACCGTCGAGAAAATCGCCGACAAGGCCGAAGTGGCCACCGACAAGATGGCCGACAAGGCCGAGCGCTCGGTCGAATCGGCCCGCCTGTACGCCAACGAGGCGCTCGACAAGGCCGACGCCAAGGTGCGCAGCCTGCGCGAAGACGTCAAGCCCGCCATCGACGCCATCTCCTCGCGCGTGCACGACATGGCCGCGCGCGGCAAGGCCGCAGCCGCCGAAACGTCTGCCCAGACGCGCGAGAAGCTGAACGAATACACCGACAAGACCAGCGCCTACGTCGCTGAGCAGCCGCTGAAGTCGATGGCGATTGCCGCCGCCGCGGGTGCCGCGCTGGCGCTGCTGATGGGCCGCCGCCGCGGCTGATCGCCTGCCAAGCCAGCTGCGGCTGGTCTGAAAACAACCCTGCCGGTCTCGCTGGCAGGGTTTTTTCTTGGCGCTTTCCGACGGATTTGAACTATGTTTTTCATAGCTGTTTGCGCTGATTGGACGTGCGCCAGAGGCCGATTTCATTCAAATTTCGGCACCACATCGTCACCCACCGCGCCGACGCGCAGGGCTTGCGCATTCAGGCGTCGCAGCAAGCCGTCCAGCACCTCGACTTCCGCCGGCGCCAGCACCGAGAGCAAATCGCGGTTGATGGCCGCGATGCGCGGCAGCAGCGCGTTGTAAACCGCCCGCCCTTCGTCCGTCAGGTGCAGCAGCACCTCGCGCCGATCCCCCGGGCGCGGCGTGCGGGCCAGCAGCCGCTTGCCCACCAGTCCGCCCACGGCGCGCGAGGTCTGCGCCCGGTCCAGCCCCGCGCGCTCGGCCAGTGCCGACGACGCCAGCCCTTCACCCTGCCCCAGTTGCGCCAGCATGCGCCATTCGCGCCGCGTGATGCCGAACTCGGCCTCGCACACGCGCACCACCGGCCCGCGCGCCGCCGCCTGCAGTTGCCACAGCACGTACAGCAGCATGTCGTCCAGCGTCTTGGGCTCGGTCAAACGGTTGGTCGCCATCGGGGTAAGTCCTGAGAACAGTTGATTTTGTCAATTGCCGCCGCGCCACCTACAGTGCCAGAGTCCCGATCCACGCAGACGAGGAGATTCCCCATGCACCGCCGACATTTGATTCAGGCCGCCAGCGCCGCCAGCCTGGGCTGGCTGACCAGCCGTGCCCACGCGCAAGCCGATACGACGCTGCGCCTCGTCGTGCCCTACGCCCCCGGCGGCTCCAGCGACCGCGCGGCGCGGCTGGTGGCCGACAAGCTGGGCCCCAAGCTCGGCCAGACGGTGGTGGTCGAAAACCGCACCGGCGCCGGCGGCCGGCTGGCGGCGCAGCAGCTGAAAAACGCGCCGGCCAGCCAGAACGTGCTGATGCTGGCCAACCCGGCCATCATGGTGGTGGCGCCGCTGGTGTTCAAGGACAACGGCTACGACGCCGACAAGGACTTCCAGCCCGTGTCGCAGGTCAGCGATTACGAGTTTGGCCTGGCGGTGGCGCAGGCGGTGCCGGTCAAGCAGTTGTCGCACCTGCTGGCGTGGCTGCGCGCCAACCCGGCGCAAGCCAACTTCGGCGTGCCCGCCACGGGCAGCCTGCCGCACTTCTTTGCGCTGATGACCGCCGAGAAAGCCGACGTGAAAGGGCAGGTCGTGGGCTACCGCGGCTCCGGCCCGCTCATCACCGACCTGATCGGCGGCCAGGTGCCGGTCGCCTTCGACACGCTGGACACCCTGCTGCCGCAGCACGAAGGCGGCAAGCTGCGCATCCTGGCCAGCTCGGGCGCGCAGCGGTCGAGCTTTGCCAAGGACATTCCGACGTACAGGGAATCCGGGCTCGACCTGGTCGCCACCGGCTGGAACGCGTTCTTCGCGCCCGCCGCCCTGCCGCGCGAACAGGTGCAGCGCCTGTCGGCCGCCATCCGCGACGTGATGAACGACCCCGACACGCGGCGCCGCTTTGCCGACGCCAAGATGACCCCGGTGGCCAGCACGGCGGCGCAGACCGCCGCCATGCTGAAGGCTTACCGCGCGCAGTGGGCGCCGGTGGTGCGCAAATCGGGCTATCAGCCCTGAGTTTATTCGCTATTGAAAAATGAGCTGCTCGCGCTTTCCAGACAAGCGCTGGCGCCACTTTTTATTCAAAAATCATGACCGCAACGCCCTTCTTCACCAGCGCCCGGCGCACGCTGTCCGCCGCCACGTTCAGCCTGGTGGCGAGCGCGGCCAGCGCGCAAGGCTTTCCCACCAAGCCGATCACCTTCGTCAACAGCTTTCCGGCCGGCGGCCCGTCGGACATGATCGCGCGCTCGGTCGCCGAGGTGCTGCAGCAGCGCTTCAAGCAGCCAGTCGTGGTCGAGAACAAGCCCGGCGCGGCCGGCAACATCGGCACCGCGCAGGTGGCGCGCAGCGCGCCGGACGGCCACACGGTGCTGATCGGCATCGACACCATCTTCACCGTCAACCCGCACATCTACAAAGGGTTGCCGTTCAAGCCCGGCGACTTCAAGCCGCTGATGGTGATGGCCTCGTCGGGCCTGCTGGTCGGCGCGCACCCATCGACCGGCTTCAAGACGCTGGCCGACCTGGTGAACGCCGGCAAGGCCCAGGGCGTGACCTTCAGCTCGGCCGGCTCCGGCAGCCCGGGCCATCTGGCGGCCGAGGTGTTTCATGAAGCCACCGGCATGCAGATCACGCACGTACCGTACAAGGGCAACACGCCGGCCGTCACCGCCGTGCTGAGCGGCGAAGTCAATGGCGGCGTGCTGGCCACGCCGGGCCTGCTGCCGCACGTGAAAGCCGGCAAAGTGACGGCGCTGGCCGTCACCAGCCGCCAGCGCAGCACCCTGGCGCCCGAAGTGCCCACGGTGGCCGAAGCCGGCCACAAGGGTCTGGAGCAGGAAGTGCTCTACATCGCCATGGTGCCCGCCGCCACGCCGGACGCGGTGGTGCAGACGCTGCAAAAAGCCTTTGCCGACGCGCTGGCCGAGCCGCAGGTGAAGCAACGGCTGGCCAACCTGGACTTGTTCTACGAGGGCCTGAGCGGCGCCGCCGCAGCCAAGCGGTTGGGCGATCTGTCCACGCGCTACGGGCGCGTGATACAGGCCACGGGCATGAAGGTGGAGTGACGTTTCTATATTTTTGATAGCTGCTCGCGCTTGCCAGACAAGCGCCAGAGGCCTAAATGACTCAAAAAACAAACCGCCCCAACATCATCTTCATCGTCGCCGACGACCTGGGTTTTGCCGACCTGGGCTGCTACGGCGGGCGCGATGCCGACTTCGGCCCCGTTTCGCCGGTGCTCGACCAGTTGGCCGCTGCGGGCCTGAAGTTCACGCAGGGCTACAGCAACTCGCCGGTGTGTTCGCCCACCCGCTTTGGCCTGATGACCGCGCGCTACCAGTACCGCCTGCGCGGCGCGGCCGAGGAGCCGATCAACAGCAAAAGCAAGGGCAGCACCACGCTCGGCCTGCCGCCCGAGCACCCCACGCTGCCTTCGCTGCTGAAGGGCGCCGGCTACCGCACCGCGCTGATGGGCAAGTGGCACCTGGGCTACCCGCCGGTGTTCGGGCCGTTGATGTCGGGCTATGAGGAATTCTTCGGCCCCATCTCGGGCGGTGTCGACTACTTCACCCACTGCAGCAACAACGGCACGCACGATCTGTACCTGGGCGATGCCGAGCACCACGAAGAGGGTTACCTGACCGACCTGATCACCGGGCGCTCGGTCGACTGGCTGCAGCGCATGGCGCCCGGCGCGCGGGGTGGCACGCCGTTTTTCCTGAGCGTGCACTACACCGCGCCGCACTGGCCGTGGGAGACGCGGGGCGACGCCGCGCTGGCCGAGGAGCTCAAGGACAACCTGTTCCACCTGCACGGCGGCAACATCCACACCTACCGCCGCATGATTCACCACATGGACGAGGGCATCGGCCAGCTGGTCGAGGCCTTGCGCGCTGAAGGGCTGCTGGACAACACCCTGATCGTCTTCACCAGCGACAACGGCGGCGAGCGCTTTTCAGACAACTGGCCGCTGGTCGGCGGCAAGATGGATTTGACCGAAGGCGGCATCCGCGTGCCGTGGATCGCGCACTGGCCGGCGCGCATCGCGGCGGGCGGCGTCAGCCCGCAAGCCTGCATGACGATGGACTGGTCGGCGACGATGCTCGACGCCGCTGGCGTGGCCGCGCACCCCGACTACCCGCTGGACGGCGTCTCGCTGCTGCCGGTGCTGGGCGATGTGGCGCAGCGTTTTGCTCGCCCGCTGTTCTGGCGCATGAACCACCGCGGCCAGCGCGCGCACCGCGACGGCGACTGGAAGTACCTGCGCGTCGATGGCCACGATTACCTGTTCAACTTGTCCCAAGACGAGCGCGAGCGCGCCAACCTGGCCGCCCGCGAGCCCGAACGACTGGCGGCCCTGCGCGCTGCGTGGGAGGCGTGGAACGCCGGCATGCCCGCCATTCCGCCCGACGCCACCGTCAGCCTGGGCTATGGCGCCAAGGACATGCCGCAGCGCTGACGCGCGCGGAATCAGCGCGCCGACGGCGGCCGCACCAGCACCGGAACGGGTTCGGTGCCCGGCTCGTACTGCGGGCGCGGCGCTGGCCGCGGCATGCCGAAGCCATCGCCCGGGCGATGGGGGCGGCGCGGGTCGTCAAAGCGCGGCGGCCGGCGCACCGGGTACAGCGGCTCCTGCGGCTGCACCACCACGATGTCGGCCGGCGGCTGCTGGCCGCAGGCCAGGGCGGCGTTGTAGCGCGCGGTGCGGATTTCTTCCGCGCTGGCCGAAAAGCTGCCGGCGCGGAACGCCGCTTCGGCGCGTGCGGCGCGGCAGGCTTCGGTTTCGGCCGGCGGCGCGGGCGGCGGCAGGGCAGCCTGCTGCGCGCGCAGTTGTTCGCGCTGCAGGGCGCGTTCCTCGCGCTGCTGAACGGCGCGGTCGTGCTCGCGCTCACGCGCGGCGGCGGCGTTGGCGGCGTCACGTGCTATGTCGGCTTCGCTGCGCTGGGGCACCACCAGTTCACCGCCCTTGCAGGGCTGGTCGGTGTACAGAATCTTGCCGGTGGCCGGGTCTTTGCAGCGGATGGCCTGCGCGCCCGCCACGGCGGGCAGCAACGCGAACAGCGCAACGAGGGCAAGGCGGTTCATGGGGGGCTCCGGTTCGGGGCGCGCGCAACGGCGCCCGTTTTCATCATTGTCGTTGTCTAACGCCTGAACGGCCTGGCGGGCTGACGCTGCCTGGTTCCATGCCCCGCCTGCCGTACCATCGCCCCCGATGCACCGCGCCCTTGCCCGCCGCCTGCCCTTTCTGAACTGGCCTCGCCCCAGCGGCGCGCTGCTGCGCGGCGAGGCGCTGGCGGGCCTCACGGTGGGGCTGATGGTGATTCCGCAAGGCGTGGCCTACGCCGCGCTGGCCGGCATGCCGGTGGTGACGGGCATCTACGCCTCGATGCTGCCGGCGCTGGTGGCGGCGCTGTTCTCGGCTTCGCCGCGCCTGTCGGTGGGGCCGACGGCCTTGTCGTCGCTGCTGGTGGCGGCTTCGCTCACCGGGCTGGCGGCGCCTGGCAGCGCGGAATGGGTCAACCTGGCGGTGTGGCTGGCGCTGCTGACCGGCGCGCTGCAGATCGCGCTGGGCGCGGTACAGGCCGGCTGGCTGCTCAACCTGGTGACGGCGCCGGTGCTGATGGCCTTCACCCAAGGCGCGGCGGTGCTCATCATTTTTTCGCAGTTGCCGGCGCTGCTCGGGCTGCCGAAAGACGGCGATTGGGCAGCGCGTTTGACGGGTGCGCATTGGGCGTCCGCTGCATTCGGCATCGGCGCGCTGGCGCTGCTGGTGGTGGCGCGGCGGCTCAAGCCCAGCTTTCCGGGCGTGCTGGTCGTGGTGCTGGTGGCGGCGGCCGTGAGCGCTTTCACGCCCTACGCTGCGCAAGGCGGCGCCGTGGTCGGGCCGCTGCCGCAGGGGCTGCCGGGCTTGTTCGTGCCGCACTGGCCGGGCTGGGCGACGCTGGGGCAACTGGTGATGCCGACGCTCATCATCACGCTGGTGAGCTTTCTCGAAACCGCTTCCAGCGCCAAGGTGGACAGCGCGGCGCGTGGTGCGCGCTGGGACCAGAACCAGGACCTGATCGGCCAAGGGCTGGCCAAGCTGGCCTCTGGCCTGTCGGGCGCTTTTCCGACCAGCTCGTCCTTCTCGCGCTCGGCGCTCAACCTGTACGCGGGCGCCAAGACGGGCTGGGCCAGCATCTTCTCGGCCGTCGTGGTCGGGCTGGCGTTGTTGGTCTTCACGCCGGTGTTGCGGCACGTGCCGCAGGCGGTGCTGGCGGCGATCGTGGTGGCCACCGTCTATGGGTTGCTCAAGCCGCGCGAGTTTGGCCGGTTGTGGCAGGTGTCGCGGCTGGAGGCGGTGATCGCCGCGGTCACCTTTGTCGTCACGCTGCTGGCGGCACCGGCGCTGTACTGGGGCGTGCTGGCGGGCGTGCTGATGTCGCTCAGCCACTTTCTGTACCAGCACCTGCACCCACGCATCCTGGAAGTGGGCGAGCACCCGGACGGCAGCCTGCGCAGCCGCACGCTGTGGCGCCTGCCGCCCATCGCGCCGCGCGTGCTGGCGCTGCGCATGGACGCCGCGCTCGACTTTGCCACCGCCGCCGCCTTCGAGCGCGCGGTGCAGGATGCGCTGACCCTCAACCCCGACACGCGGCACCTGGCGCTGTTCATGCAACCTGTTAACCGCATTGACGCGACGGGCGTGGAAACCTTTGGCAAGCTGGCCGCGCACCTGATGGGGCAGCACATCGCCTTCCATCTGGTGGGCCTGAAATTGCCGGTGGAGCAGCCGCTGGCGCGCGCCGGCCTGCTGAACGCGCGCGCCGGGCTGCGCTTGCACCGCACCGACGCCGAGGCGCTGAGCGCGCTGCGCTCGACCGGCGACGAATCGGCCGACTTGGCAGCCGCGATGATTTGATGGGCCGCTGCGCGCGCCGCGCGGCTCAGGTGTGCCCGACGATCGAGGCCGTGGCCATCAGCTCGTCGATCAGCGCCATCGACACGCGGCCAGAGACAGCATAAGGGTTCAGCTCGGCGCGTTCGCTGTACTTGAGCAAGGTGCTGGGGTTGATGCGGCTGGTGTTGACCAGCCCCATGGTCCAGCCGCCGAAGCGGCGCTCGGCGATCTCTTCGTAATGCAGCAGCACCACATCCTGGTGGCGACCGTCCCTCTGGATCACGCCGTACAGGTCGCTGATCGTCTGGCGGCCGCCCTCGATGGCTTGCATGAAGATGCCGCCACCATAGACCAGCACGCCCGTGACGCCCTGCTCGGCGTTGTGCTGGCGCGCGCTGGCGCAGATGGCTTCGATGGCGGCCGGCGTGGTGTCGACGGCGCGGCTGGCGTAAAGCAGACGGACGAGCATGCTTAACCTAGAAACGGCAGATGAACGGGCCCGAGCGTGCCGGGATGGTCGTGTCAGGCAAGGCGCGATGACGCGGCAGGCCACTGCCTGCAAGGACGAGCGACGCTGCATGGCGCGGCCAGCGCGGTGCGATCGGGCACGTAGCGCGCTCACCCAAAACGGGAACGTCAGCGAAGTCAAGAACGTTAATCACAAGAAGCATTGATGGAGGTATGGAAGCGGTCATTTGCCGTTCCTAGGTTAAGTCTTCTGGGGAATGAGGGAAAGGAATTCGCGCCGCAGGTTCATGTCCTTCAGGAACACCCCGCGCATGACCGAGTTGATCATCTTGCTGTCCATGTCCTTCACGCCGCGCCAGGCCATGCAGAAGTGCGTGGCCTCCATCACCAGCGCCAGGCCGTCGGGCTTGGTCTTTTGCTGGATCAAGTCGGCCAGCTGCACCACGGCTTCTTCCTGAATCTGCGGGCGGCCCATGATCCACTCGGCCAGGCGCGCGTACTTTGAAAGGCCGATGACGTTGGTGCGTTCGTTGGGCATCACGCCGATCCACAGCTTGCCGATGACCGGGCAGAAGTGGTGGCTGCAGGCCGAGCGCACGGTGATGGGGCCGACGATCATCAACTCGTTCAGGCGCTCGGCGTTGGGAAACTCGGTAATCTCCGGCGGCTTGACGTAGCGGCCCTTGAACACCTCGTTGACGTACATCTTGGCCACGCGGCGCGCGGTGTTGGCGGTGTTGTGGTCGCGCCCGGTGTCGATCACCATGCTGTCGAGCACGCCTTCCATCTTGGCCGTGACTTCGTCCAGCAGTTTTTCCAGCTCGCCGGGTTCGATGAAATCGGCGATGTTGTCGTTGGCGTTGAAGCGGCGGCGCGCCGCCTGCAGGCGCTCGCGAATCCTGACCGAGACGGGCGTGCCTTCGTCGCTGGCGTCGGCCGCCGCGGGGAGATCGGGAGAAGCTTTCATGAGCGCACCGATGGTAGCAGCAAAGGGTTTTTCGTTGAATCAGCCGCTGGCGCTTGTTGGACAAGCGCGAGCAGCTATGAATTTTGATGACGCGCCTGACGGCGCATGATCTCGGCTGACGCCATCGATGACGGCGCTGCGCGCCATGACGGAGCGTCCGGTCATTTCGTCATGGCGCGCAGCGAAAGTTTTTTCGTCATCGAAATGCCGTGCAGCGCTTGCCAGACAAGCGCAAGCAGCTCTACTTTTTGTAGCCTTCTACTGCGGCAGATTGAATTCGGCGATCAGCGGCAAGTGGTCGGACATGCGGCTCCACACGCGCCCGCGCGGCGCCGCCAGGCTCAAGGGGCGCAGGCCGCGGGCGTAGATGTGGTCGAGCTGCGCCACCGGATAGCGCGAGGGGTAGGTCAGCGTGCGCGGCCCCTCGAAGGCGTGCAGCGAATCGACGCGCAGCAGCCGCCGCACGCGCGTGCCCCAGTCATTGAAGTCGCCCGCCACCACGACCGGCTCGTCGAGCGGAATCTCGCGCGCGATGTAGGCCTTGAGGCGGGCGGTCTGGCGCACGCGGCTGGACGGAATCAGCCCGAAATGCACCACGATGGCGTGCAACGTCACGCCCGCCACCAGAAGCTTGGCGTGCAGCAGGCCGCGCTGCTCGAAGCGGTGGTCCGACATGTCTTCGTGCCGGCACTCGATGACCGGCCAGCGCGACAGCAGCGCGTTGCCGTGCTCGCCGTGCTTGGTCACGGCGTTGGAGCGGTAGACCGCCTCATACCCTTCAGGCGCCAGAAACTCGGCCTGCGGCTGCTCGGGCCAGCCGGTGAAATAGCTCGCCTCCTTGCGATTGCCTTGCCGCACTTCCTGCAGGCAGACGATGTCGGCATCCAGCGTCTCGATGGCCAGCGCCAGGTTGTGAATCTCCAGCCGGCGCGTGGGCCCGACACCTTGCACGCCCTTGTGGATGTTGTAGGTGGCCACCCGCAGGATGTCGTGCGGCTCGCCAAAACTCGAATCTGCCGTCATGCGGTCACCTTGGAAAAACGCGGCAGCAGCAGGCACGCCTCGGCGTTGGAGGGCGAAAAGCAGCGGTCGGCCGCCTCCCGGTACGGCAGCCAGACGAAGTCGGAATGCTCGCGCGGGTTCAGCAGCACCGGCACATCGCGTGGCACGCAGAGGCCAAACACGTGCTCGCGGTTGCGCGTGACGCCGGGCGCGTAGCGCGCCTGCCAGCGCGGGTAGATGTCGTACAGGTTCTCGATGCGCCAGTCGGTCAGCGCGCAATCGGGGCCAAGCGCGTCGATGCCGGTTTCTTCGCCCACTTCGCGCGCCGCGGTGTGCGCCAGAGGTTCGTCCAGCGCGTCCTTGCTGCCGGTAACCGATTGCCAGAATTCATCCGCGCCAGCGTCGGCACGCCGGATCAGCAGCACATCAAGCGCCGCCGTGTGCACCACGACCAGCACCGATTCGGGGATCTTGAAGGGCTTGAGCATGGCTGTTTGACTTCGCGTGCGTGGCCACACTTCGCGGACGCGCCGCCGCCGACAATCAACCCAGCTGGCGCAACACGCTGTTGACCAGCGGCCGCATGCGGCGGTACACCTGCCAGCCCGACCAGGCGCGGATGCCCAGTTGCAGCGCCGCGCGCGGGCGCACCAGCAAGGCGCCCGCCAAAGCCGCGCCGCCCAGCATGAGCAGCGCCCGGTTGTCCCGCACGCCGCGCACACTGCGCACGCCGCCGCGTACGCGGTCGGTGGCCCGAAACGCGGGCTGGAACACCTGGCTGCGCACGGCAATCTGCTCGCGCAACTGCGCCGAGCGCAGGCGCAATTGCTCGCGCCGCGTGGCCAGGTTGAGGCTGGGATCGTCCTTCATGACGTGCGAAGCCTGTCCTGATCGCGCTGCAACTCGGAGCGCGTGGCGCCAAACATGCGAAAACCCTGCTTGGCCTTGTTCCACGCCAGCAGCGCCAGCACCAGGCCGCCGCCCAGAAACAGCGAGGTGAAGATGCCGAGCGCCAGCACGCGGTGCGTGTCCCACAGCAGCACTGTCAGGAAGATGGCCAGAAAGATCAGCCCGAAGCTGACGAACACCACCGCCAGCGCGCCCATGACCGCCATGCCGGCCAGACGCGCCAGTTCTTCACGCGCTTCGACCGTGAACAGCTCGAAGCGCACCTGAGCCAGCTCGATCACATCGGCCAGCAGGCCGCGCACGCGCGCGGCGGTGCTGGCGTCGGATGAAGGCAGGCTCATGGCGAGAGGAAACGAAACAATCAGCGACGGCCGAGCAGCACGCCGATCAAAATACCCAGCGCCGCGGCGGCGCCAATCGACGACCATGGGTTGTCGTGCACGTACTCGTCGGTCACCGCTGCGGCCTGGCGGGCGCGGGCGCGCACCACGGCGTCGGCATCGGCCAGCTTCTCGCGCGCCATCGACAGGTTTTCCTTTGCGCGGGCACGCAATTCGGTGATCTTGGAATCGGTCTGGCCGGCGGTGGCCGCCAGCAGGTCTTCCGCGTCGGAGACCACGCGGCGCAGGTTGGAGACCAGCTGGTCCTTGGTTTCGGTGGCCGAATCGACGAGATCAGAGGTGTATGACATGGGATGCTCCTGATGAGAAACCCCATGCTAGCAGACCGCCCGCGCGCACCGCGTAGGACGGCATCCAAGCCGAGGCGCGGCCGCGTTCAGGCCGGCGTCGCGTTGCGCAAGCGGATGTGCAATTCGCGCAGTTGCTTCTCGTCGACCGGGCTGGGCGCCTGCGTCAGCAAGTCTTGCGCGCGCTGGGTCTTGGGGAAGGCGATCACGTCGCGGATCGACTCGGCCTTGGTCATCAGCGTGACGAGGCGGTCGAGGCCAAACGCCAGGCCGCCGTGCGGCGGCGCGCCGTACTGCAGCGCGTCGAGCAAGAAGCCGAACTTGAGCTGCGCATCTTCGGGCGAAATCTTGAGCGCGTCGAACACCTTGCTCTGCACGTCGGCGCGGTGGATACGCACCGAGCCGCCGCCCAGCTCCCAACCGTTCAGCACCATGTCGTAGGCCTTGGCGACGCACTTGCCGGGGTCCGAGTCCATGTAGTCCTCGTGCCCGTCCTTGGGCGCGGTGAACGGGTGGTGCACGGCGTTCCAGCGGTGGTCGTCCTCGTCGAACTCGAACATCGGGAAGTCGACCACCCACAGCGGCGCCCAGCTGTCTTCGAACAAGCCGCTCTTCTTGGCCAGATCGCCATGGCCGATCTTCAGGCGCAGCGCGCCGATGGCGTCGTTGACGACCTTGGCCTTGTCGGCGCCAAAGAACAGGATGTCGCCGTTCTGCGCACCGGTGCGCTCCAGAATGGCCGCGATGGCCGCGTCGTGCAGGTTCTTGACGATGGGCGACTGCAGCCCTTCGCGGCCGGCCGCCACGTCGTTGACCTTGATCCACGCCAGACCCTTGGCGCCGTAGATCTTGACGAACTCGGTGTAGCCATCGATCTCGCTGCGGCTGATCTCGCTGCCGCCCGGCACGCGCAGCGCGACCACGCGACCGCCGGGCGTCGTCGCCGGGCCGCTGAAGACCTTGAAGTCGACGTCCTTCATCACGTCTGTGAGTTCGGTGAACTCGAGCTTCACGCGCAGGTCGGGCTTGTCGGAGCCGTATTTGTGCATCGCCTCGGCATAGGGCATGACCGGGAATTCGCCCAGCTCCACGTTCATCGTCTTCTGGAAGACGTGAGTGATCATGCGCTGGAACAGATCGCGGATTTCCTGCTCGCCGAGGAAAGAGGTCTCGATGTCGATCTGCGTGAATTCCGGCTGGCGGTCGGCGCGCAGGTCTTCGTCGCGGAAGCACTTGGTGATCTGGTAGTAGCGGTCGTAGCCGGCCACCATCAGCAACTGCTTGAACAGCTGCGGCGACTGCGGCAGCGCGAAGAAATGGCCCTCGTGCACGCGGCTCGGGACAAGGTAGTCGCGCGCGCCTTCGGGCGTGCTCTTGGTGAGCATGGGCGTCTCGATGTCGATGAAGCCGTGCTCGTCCAGAAACTTGCGCACTTCCATCGCCACCTTGTAGCGCAGCATCAGGTTGTTCTGCATGTAGGGGCGGCGCAGGTCGAGCACGCGGTGCGTGAGGCGCGTGGTTTCCGACAGGTTCTCGTCGTCGAGCTGGAACGGCGGCGTGACCGAGGGGTTGAGCACCGTCAGCTCGTGGCACAGCACCTCGATCTTGCCGCTTTTCAGGTTGTCGTTGGTGGTGCCTTCGGGCCGCGCGCGGACGACGCCCTTGACTTGGACGCAGAACTCGTTGCGCAGGTCTTCGGCCACCTTGAACATCTCCGGCCGGTCGGGGTCACACACGACCTGCACGTAGCCTTCGCGGTCGCGCAGGTCGACGAAGATCACGCCGCCGTGGTCGCGCCGGCGGTTGACCCAGCCGCACAGCGAGACGGTCTGGCCGATCAGGGCTTCGGTCACCAGACCGCAGTAGTGGGAGCGCATGGACATGGGAAGGACTGCTTTCAAAGTTCGGGGCGGGCGATGGCCGGGTCGGCCATCGGGTGGTTGACAGGAGGAAGTGCTTCAGCGGCGGGCGCCGCCGCCTTGGGGCCGGTCACGCCCGGCACCTGCGCCGTGACGGGCTCGCCCGGGCGCGGCTCGCGCAGCGGCGGCACCACCACGCCCATCGAGATGACGTACTTGAGCGCCTCGTCCACGCTCATCGCCAGCTCGATCACGTCGGCGCGCGGCACCATCAGGAAGAAGCCGGACGTCGGGTTGGGCGTGGTCGGCACGTAGACGCTCAGGTAGTCGCCGTCCAGGTGCCGCGCCACCTCGCCGCCCGGCCGGCCGGTGAGAAAAGCAATGGTCCAGGCGCCCTGGCGCGGGTACTGCACCAGCAGCGCGCGCGAAAACGCCTGGCCGGAGCCTGAAAACAGCGTGTCCGACACCTGCTTGACGCTGGAATAAATGCTGCGCACGACCGGGATGCGCGTCATCAGCTTGTCCCACTGGCGCACTGCCCACTGGCCGAACATGTTGGCCACGAACACACCGGTGCCGAAGATGACGATGGCCACCAGGATCACGCCCAGGCCCGGAATGCGCCGCAACTGATCGGCCAGCGGCGTCAGGCCCGGCGTCACCGCTTCGGCCGCCGCCAGCACGCCCAGGAAGATGCCATCCAGAATGCCGACCAGCCACAGCAGCACCCACACCGTGACGCCCATGGGCAGCCACACCAGCAGGCCGGTGATGAAATACTGCCGCAGGCGGGACATCATGGCGCGGGGTGGGCGTCAACTGCCCGAGGAAGAAGAAGACGATCCGCCGCCGCCTGCAGGCGGCGGCGCGGCCGGTGCCGGGCTGCTGGCGGGCGCGGGCGCCGCAGCGGGCGCCGGCGCAGGGGCGGCGCCTTCAGTCTTGCCGCTTTCGGGCTTGGCGCCCTCGGCCGCCGGCTCCTGGCCGCCGCCGCTTTTCTTTTGCCCGTCGCGGAAATCGGTCACGTACCAGCCCGAACCCTTGAGCTGGAAGCCAGGCGCCGTCAGCTGCTTCGAGAATGCCGGCTGGCCACACGACGGGCACTCGGTCAGCGGCGCGTCGGACATTTTTTGCAAGACATCCTTGGCAAAGCCGCAGGCGGCGCATTTGTAGGCGTAGATGGGCATGGCTGGCGCTGACGAAAAACTAGGGAGGGCGAACGCGAAAAACCTTTGATTATAAAAGCGCGCCCCGATTTTCCGCCGCGCACGGCCGATCGCCTACCCCCGTCGGCGGACGCCGCCTCAAGCCGCCGCGCTGCCCTCGTAGTGGTGCACGTGGTCCTTGTGGTCTGGCAGCCATTGCGGCGCCAGCGAACCGAACACCATGCCCGCCACCGCCGCCAGCACGCCCGCCAGTTGCTGCGGGAAGCCCTGGTTCAGCATCGGGCTGGCCACGAACAGCAGCCACACGCCGATGCCCAGCACCACCGCCAGCAATGCGCCCTGCGTGGTGGCACGCTTCCAGTACACGCCAAAGGCCAGCGGCACGAAGGCGCCCACCAGCGGCACCTGATAGGCGCCGGCCACCAGCTCGTAGATCGACGAGCCCTGCATGGTGATGGCGTACACCAGCACGCAGGCGGTGAACACCAGCACGCTGATGCGCATCGCCTTGAGCGTCTCGGCGTCCGACATGCCCGGCTTCAGGTTGCGCAGGATGTTCTCGACAAAGGTGGTCGACGGCGCCAGCAGCGTGGCCGAGGCGGTCGACATGATGGCCGACAGCAGCGCGCCGAAGAAGGCGATCTGCAGCGCCATCGGCATGTGGTCCATCACCAGGCGCGGCAGCACCTTTTGCGGGTCGTCGGCCAGCAAACTGGCCGCCTCGGGCATCACCAACAAGGCGGCAACCACCACGAACATGGGCACGAAGGCGAACAGGATGTACAGCACGCCGCCAATCACCGGGCCGCGCTGCGCGGTTTGCACGTCTTTTGACGACATGACGCGCTGGAACACGTCCTGCTGTGGGATGGAGCCCAGCATCATGGTGATGGCCGCGCCGATGAAGAACAGCCACTCTTTCGCGCCCCCCGTGGGCCAGAACCTGAACTTGCCTTCGCGCGCTGCGTAGTCGATCACCTTGTCGGCACCGCCCGCCATGCCGGCGGCGAACCACGCAATCGCCAGCAGGCCCAGCGTGATGACAATCATCTGCACAAAGTCGGTCATCGCCACCGACCACATGCCGCCGTACAGCGTGTAGACCAGCACCGCCAGCGTGCCGATCGTCATACCCCAGGCCAGCGAGATGGCGCCCTGGCTCAGCAGGTTGAACACCAGCCCCAGCGCCGTGATCTGCGCACCCACCCAGCCCAGGTAGCTGAAGATGATGATGACCGAGCACAGCACCTCAACCACGCGGCCAAAGCGCTGGCGGTAGTAGTCGCCGATGGTGATGATGTTGCGCAGGTACAGCTTGCGGGCAAAGAACAGGCCGACCAGCACCAGGCACATGCCGGCGCCGAACGGGTCTTCCACCACGCCACCCAGGCCGTCGCTGACGAACTTGGCGGGCGCGCCCAGCACAGTCTCCGAGCCGAACCAGGTCGCAAAGGTGGTGGCGATGACCACCGCCAGCGGCAGGCTGCGGCCGGCCACGGCGTAGTCGGCGGTGTTCTTGACGCGCGTGGCCGCGTACAGGCCGATGCCGATCGACACCAGCAGGTACAACACGATGAAGCTCACCAGCATGACCGCACCTCCTCCGTACCCATCGCCCTGCCCCTTCGAAAACTATGTTTTTTATAGCTTCTCGCGCTTGCCCATCAAGCGCCAGCGCCCACTTTTATCCATAAAATCCGCCCGGCGCCCACAGCACCAGCGCGATCAGCGCCAGCAGTGCGAGCGCGCCGGCAAGGACGATGCGCCGCAGCAGCCGGTTGGTCTGCTGCTGTGCCAGCGTCAGCGCCCGCAACTCGCGCCGCAGGTCTTCGGCCGGCCGCTGCTGCAGGTAGCCGTGCAGCAGGCGCGGCAGATCGGGCAGCATTTTGGCGTAGTACGGCGCCTGTTCCTTCAACTCGCGCTGCAGCCGCTTGGGGCCGATCTGCTCGTGCATCCACTTTTCCAGAAACGGTTTGGCGGTGTGCCACAAATCCAGATCCGGGTCGAGCTGGCGGCCCAGCCCCTCGACGTTGAGCAGCGTCTTTTGCAGCAGCACCAGTTGCGGCTGAATTACCACATTGAAGCGGCGCGAGATCTGAAACAAGCGCAGCAGCACCATGCCGAGCGAAATCTCCTTCAACGGCCGGTCGAAGTACGGCTCGCACACGCTGCGGATGCCGGCTTCCAGCTCGTCCACGCGCGTGTCGGGCGGCACCCAGCCGCTTTCGACGTGCAGCTCGGCCACGCGCTTGTAGTCGCGGCGAAAGAAGGCGGCAAAGTTCTGCGCCAGGTATTCCTTGTCCACCTCCGTCAGCGTGCCGACGATGCCGAAGTCGAGCGAGATGTAGCGCCCGAACGTCGCCGGCTCGACGCTGACCATGATGTTGCCCGGGTGCATGTCGGCGTGGAAAAAGCCGTCGCGGAACACCTGGGTGAAGAAGATGGTCACGCCATCGCGCGCCAGCTTCGGGATGTCGACGCCCGCCGCGCGCAGCCGCTCGATCTGGTTGACGGGCACGCCCTTCATGCGCTCCATCACCAGCACCTCGGGGCGGATCAGGTCCCAGAACATCTCGGGGATCATCACCAGATCGAGCCCCGCCATGTTGCGCCGCAGCTGCGCCGCGCTGGCGGCCTCGCGCACCAGATCCAGCTCGTCGTGCAGGTATTTGTCGAACTCGGCCGCCACCTCGCGCGGCTTCAGGCGCTTGCCGTCGGGCACCAGGCGCTCGACCCAGGCGGCCATCATGCGGATCAGCGCCAGGTCCTGGTCGATCACCTTCAGCATGCCGGGGCGCAGCACCTTCACGGCCACCTCGCGCTCGCGGCCATTCTTGTCGCGCACGGTGGCAAAGTGCACCTGCGCGATGGAGGCGCTGGCGACCGGCGTGCGGTCAAAGCTGGTGAAAATCTCGTCCAGCGGCTTGCGGAAGGCGCGCTCAATCGTCGCCACCGCCACGTCACCCGGAAACGGCGGCACCTGGTCTTGCAGCAGCGCCAGTTCGTCGGCCACGTCGAGCGGCAGCAGGTCGCGCCGGGTCGACAGCACCTGGCCGAACTTGACGAAGATCGGCCCCAATTTTTGGAGCGCCTCGCGCAGGCGCTGCCCGCGCGGGGCCGACAAATCGCGCCCCATCGACGCGACGCGGGCCGTCAGGCGCAGCCACGGGTGCTGAAAACTGGTGAGCACCAGCTCATCAAGCCCGTAGCGCATGGCGATCCAGACGATGGTGACGGCGCGCGCAAAGCGCGTCATGCGCCGCCCTTGTCCTGGCCCGGCAGCTTGCTGACGAAGCTTCTCAGTGCTTCGGCCACGCTGCGGCCGATCTTGCCCAGCGTGTGCGCCGGCGCATCGCCGATGAAGCGCGACAGGTCTTCCTCGGCGTCCCAGCGCACGTTCTCGATCAGCCAGTTGACCTCGCCGGCAAATTCCACATCGCCCTCGATGCGCACGCCGGGCTTGTCACCGCGCAGCGCGTTCTTGGCCAGGTCGAACGGCGAGGTGTCGGTGACGGTGAGCAGCAAATCGGGCGTGGCCGCCGGCGCCAATTCCCACAGCCCGGCTGGCGTGGCGGCCAGCTGCATCGAGAAGTCGCGCCATTGCAGGCGCACCACGCGCCCGCTCTGGCGCTTCAGGCGCGCCTGCGCCTCGGGCTCCTGCATCAGCACGTGGTTGATGAACAACACCGTGCGGTGCTGCACCTCGTCGACCAGCCAGGCGGGTGCCTTCAGCTGGTCGCCCAGCTTGCCGAGCGCGTCAGAGAGCAAAGAAAAAGGGGACTGTGTGACCATAGCCCCCAATTATTCACGACAAACCGATGGCCCCGGCCCATCGTGAGAAGACGACGCTCCACGCATTGAGGCGGCCGCGGAGCAGGCCATGCGGGGGCGCCGTGGAACGGGCTTGGCCCGGCCACTGGCGCCGCCCCCTTTGGGGGAAGCCGCGTCAGCGGCTCAGGGGGAGCATTACTGCAGCGCTTGCACGCCCGCCACCAGCCAGCCGCCACGGCCTTGGCGCGGCTTGGTCATGTTCCAGACCTCGCGGAAGGGCGTCGGGCCGGCGGACGGGTCTTCGACCATGACGCCGCTGAATTCGACGCTGGCCATGTAGGTGTCGTCCAGTTCCTCGATGCCCAGCAGCTGCGCGTTGAGCGACTGCACCTCGGTCTTGTTGACCTGGCCCGGGGCCTCGCGCTCGCGCTCGGCCAGTTGCGACTGGATCTCGGCCAGCATGCCGTCGGTCATCATGGCGCGCAGGGCCGGGATGTCGGAGCGGTCCCATGCATCCTGCAGGGTGATGAAGTTGCGCTTGGCGGCCTCGGTGAAGCCGCTGACGTCGAAGTCGGCCGGCACGCCCCAGTTCTGCGGGCCGCTCAGGCCCGATCCGATGATCGAGCCGCCGGCGGCGGCGCCAGTCGTCGCGCTGCCGTCGAAAGCGGCGGTCTGGCCCTCCCACGGGCGGGCCGAGGCGTCGTTGCCGACCTTGGTCGGGTTGTACTGGCGCGGCGTCACCGGGTTGCCAGCGGCACCCTGGTAGGCCAGCCCACCGGCCTGCGACGCGCCGGCGCGCGAGCGGCGGATCATGCCGATCACCGCCATCACCACCACGCCGAGCAGCAGAAACAGCAGCAGATTGGCAAACGCCGGGCCCAGGCCCAGCGAATTGGCCAGCCACGCCAGGCCCAGGCCGGCGGCCAGGCCGCCCAGCATGGCGCCCCAGGGCTTGCGGGCGGCGGCAGCGGCCGTGCCCGCCGCACCGGCGCCGGCTGCGGTGGCACCCGCCTGGTTGGTGGGCGCGGCCGGCGGCGTGCGCGCGGCTTCGCGCTGGGTCACGTTGCTGGACTGGCGGCCCATGGATTTGCCGCCGCCCATGCGCCGCGCCTCGGCGTCAAAGGTGAACACGCCCACCATCACCACCGCCAGCAGCAGCGTGAAAAAGCGCGAAACGATGTGTTTGAGAGTCATCCTTGCCTATCCTCCAAGTGAGAGATGTGAACGTGCGGCCCAAAAGCCCTGTTTAAAGAGAGGCTAACCGCATTTGATGCCGACGTGAAGAGCAACCACCCCACCCGCCATGTTGTGAAAATCCACGTGGCCGAAGCCGTTGGACTTCATCAGCGCTTTTAGTTCCTGCTGATTGGGGTGCATGCGGATCGATTCGGCCAGGTAGCGGTAGCTGTCGGCGTCGCCCGCCACCAGCCGCCCCAGGCGCGGCAGCACGCTGAACGAATAGACGTCGTACGCCTTGCGCAGCGGCTTGGCAACCTGCGAAAACTCCAGCACCAGCAGCTTGCCGCCGGGCTTGAGCACGCGCGCCATCTCGCGCAGCGCCGCGTCCTTGTGCGTCATGTTGCGCAGGCCAAACGCGACGCTGACGAGGTCGAAATGGCTGTCGGGAAAAGGCAGCTTCTCGGCGTCGCACACCGTGGTCGGCAGGATCACGCCAGCGTCCAGCAGGCGGTCGCGGCCGGTACGCAGCATGGCTTCGTTGATGTCGGTGTGCACCACCTGGCCCGTGGGGCCGACCTTTTTGGCAAACGCCAGCGCCAGATCGCCCGTGCCGCCTGCGATGTCGAGCACGCGCTGGCCCGGCTGCACGTTGGCGACCATCACGGTATAGGCCTTCCACGCGCGGTGCAGGCCGGCCGACATCAGGTCGTTCATCAGGTCGTAACGGCTGGCGACGGAATCGAAGACGCCGCGCACGCGGCGCGCCTTGTCCTGCTCGTCAACCGACTGGTAGCCAAAGTGTGTGGTGGCCATGGCGATTCTTTAATTTGAATGAAATCGGGCGCTGGCGCTTGTCTGACAAGCGCGAGCAGCTATGAAAATATGAGTATTCGGCACACGGAGCAGCTTGACACCTTCAATGGTGACCGCAGGCCCCGCCGCCCTTGGCAGCCATCGGTGCGTCGCGGTCAACGCCGGCGGCGGCCAGCTTGGCTTCGTATTCGCGCCACAACTCGTCCTGCTGCGATCCCAGGAAGTACAGGTAGTCCCAGGTGAAGATGCCGCTGTCGTGGCCGTCCGAGAAGCTGGGCTGCACCGCGTAGTTGCCCACCGGCGCCAGCGCGGTCATTTCCACGGCGCGCTTGCCGGTCTGCAGCACCTCTTGCCCCGGCCCGTGGCCCTGCACCTCGGCCGAGGGCGAGTACACGCGCATCAGCTCGAACGGAATGCGAAAGTGCGCGCCGTCCAGGTACACCAGTTCCAGCACGCGCGACTTGGCGTGCACGGTCAGCGATTGCGGGGGGGCGCCGGTGGCAGCGGGCATGGCTTGGGGCAGATCGGGCTTGTGAAGCGGTCATTGTGCCCTGTGACGCCCATAGCCCGCCCGGCGCACGGGTATAGTCAGCGCCCATCATGATTACCCCGGCGCTGCGGCGCGCTGCCTTTCTGCTGCTGCTGGCTCTGGTCACGGTGGCGTTCTTCTGGATCATTTCGCCGTTCTTCGGCGCCGTGTTCTGGGCCATGGTGCTGGCGCTGATGTTCATGCCGGTACACCGGCGGCTGTGCGCCCTTCTGCGCGGACGCGACACGCTGGCGGCGCTGGGCACGCTGCTGTTTTGCATGGTGATCGTGGTGGTGCCGATGATCTTCGTCGTCGGCGCCATGGTGGACGAGGCCACCAGCTTCACCCAGAGGCTGCGCACCGGCGAATTCAACCCGCGCACTTACTTCGAGCAGATCCAGAACGCGCTGCCCGGCTGGTCGCGCGACTTGCTGGGCCGCTTCGGGCTGTTCAACGCGCAGGACGTGGTGGACAAGCTGACCGCCGCCGTGGTGCAAGGTGGTCAGGCGCTGACCGCGCGCGCGCTGGCCATCGGGCAGAACACGCTGATGCTGCTGGTCAACCTGGGCATCATGCTGTATCTGCTGTTCTTCTTTTTGCGCGACGGGCGCGATCTGGCGCAGACCATTCGCCGCGCGGTGCCGATGCAAAGGCAGCACACCGATTTCCTGCTGAGCAAGTTCGCCACCGTGGTGCGCGCCACCGTCAAGGGCACCGTCGTGGTGGCCCTGGTGCAGGGCATGCTGGGCGGCGTGGCATTCGCCTTTCTCGGCATCCACGGCGCGGTGCTGTGGGGCGTGGTGATGTCCGTGCTGTCGCTGCTGCCGGCCATCGGCGCGGCGCTGGTGTGGGCGCCGGTGGCCATTTACCTGATCGCGACCGGCTCGATGATCGAAGGCCTGGGACTGGCGGCCTGGGGCGCCGGCGTGATGGGCATGGTGGACAACCTGCTGCGCCCGATCCTGGTCGGCAAAGAGACCAAGCTGCCCGACTACCTGGTGCTTTTGTCCACCATCGGCGGCCTCTCGATCTTCGGCGTCAACGGCTTCTTGATCGGCCCGGCCATCGCAGCGCTGTTCGTGGCGACCTGGGCGCTGTTCAGCCACGAGGAAGGCGCGACGCCGGAGGACGCGGCGGTCGCGGTTGCGGCCGCGCCCGCCGACGAAAGCGCCCCGCCGCCGGCGGATGGCGCCTGAGCACCCTTACACCAGCACGCGCTCGATGCCGCCCGCGTTGGCGCGGTCGACGTAGTCCTTCAGCCAGTTCTCGCCCAGGATGTGGCGCGCCATCTCGATGACGATGTAGTCGGCTTCGAGCAGGCCACCGTTGGGCAGGTCGTCCTCGTAGCGTTTCAAGCCCTGCAGGCAGCTCGGGCAGCTGGTCAGGATCTTCACGTTCTGCTTTTCGCCCGCCAGGCCGTCGGCGCGCAGTTGCGCCGCGCCCTTGCGGATTTCTTCTTCCTTGCGAAACCGCACCTGCGTCGAAATATCGGGCCGCGTCACCCCCAGCGTGCCGCTTTCGCCGCAGCAGCGGTTGTTCTTGAACACGTTGTCGCCGATCAGCGCCTTCACCGTCTTGGTGGAGTCGCCCAGCTTCATCGGGTTGTGGCAGGGCTCGTGGTACAGGTACGCACCCTGTTGCGCCGCTGGCAGCGTGATGCCTTTCTCCAGCAGGTACTCATGAATGTCGATGATGCGGCTGCCAGGAAAAATCTGGTCGAATTGGTAGCCCGCAATCTGGTCGTAGCAGGTGCCGCAGCTGACCACCACGGTCTTGATGTCGAGGTAGTTCAGCGTCGTCGACACGCGGTGGAACAGCACCCGGTTGTCGGTGATCATCTTCTCGGCCTTGTCGTACTGGCCTGAGCCGCGCTGCGGGTAGCCGCAGCACACATAGCCCGGCGGCAGCACGGTTTGCACGCCGGCATGCCACAGCATGGCCTGCGTGGCCAGGCCCACCTGGCTGAACAGCCGCTCCGACCCACAGCCGGGAAAGTAGAACACCGCCTCGGTATCGGCCGTGGTCTGCTTGGGGTCGCGGATCACCGGCACGTAGGCGCGGTCTTCAATGTCGAGCAGCGCGCGCGCCGTCTTGCTGGGCAGGCCGGCGGGCAGCTTCTTGTTGACGAAGTGGATGATCTCCTCGCGCAGCGGCGGCTTGCCGACGGTGGCGGGCGGGTGCTTGGTCTGGTGGCGACCGGCGACCTTGAAGAAATCCACCGCCGCGCGCTGCGCCTTGAAGGCCACGCCGGTCATCGCCGCGCGCGTGGTGTTGATGACGCGCGGATCGGTCGCGTTCAAAAAGAACATCGCCGCCGCGTTGCCAGGCCGCACGCTTTTCTTGCCCATCTTGCGCAGCAGGTTGCGCATGTTCATGGTCACGTCGCCAAAGTCGATCTTCACCGGGCACGGCGACAGGCACTTGTGGCACACCGTGCAGTGGTCGGCCACGTCCTCGAATTCTTCCCAGTGCTTGAGGCTGACGCCGCGGCGCGTTTGCTCTTCGTACAGGAAGGCCTCGACCAGCAGCGAGGTGGCCAGGATCTTGTTGCGCGGGCTGTACAGCAGGTTGGCGCGCGGCACGTGCGTTGAGCAATCGGGCTTGCACTTGCCGCAGCGCAGGCAATCCTTGATCGAATCGGCAATGGCGCCAATGTCGCTCTGCTGCATGATGATCGACTCGTGCCCCATCAGCCCGAAGCTGGGCGTGTA
>JAGOVZ010000249.1 GCA_018060485.1 Ottowia sp.
ACGCGGTGATGGCCGCGATGTCCCAGATGTCCTCGTCATCGAAGCCGTGCGCGTGCAGCGGCGCGAAGTCGTCGTCGTTGATCTCGTGCGAGCGCTCGCACACCTTCATCGCAAAGTCGAGCATGGCGCGCTGGCGCGGCGTGATGTCGGTCGCCTTGCGGTAGTTGACGGCCACCTGGTCGGCCACCAGCGGTTTCTTCTCGTAGATGCGCAAGAGCGCGCCGTGCGCCACCACGCAATACAGGCACTGGTTGGCGGCGCTGGTGGTGGTGACGATCATCTCGCGGTCGCCTTTGGTGAGGTTGCTGCTGCGGCCCACACTCTCGGGCTCCATCAGCGCATCGTGGTAGGCGAAGAAGGCGCGCCATTCGGCCGGTCGGCGCGCCAGGCCCAGGAACACGTTGGGCACGAAGCCGGCCTTGGCCTGCACTTCAAGCACCTTGGTCTTGATGTCGTCCGGCAGCGTATTGAGGTCGGCAAGCGGGTAGCGGCTCATGGGGTTTCCTTCAGAATTAATGGCGTTTGTCAAACCATTATGCGATTCAAGGAGCTTTCGATGAACCTGCCCGACGACCCCGACTTCAAGGCCGGCCTGGCCACGCGCCGCCAGGTGATGGGCGACGACTTTGTCGACCGCGCGCTGGCCGGCGTGACCGCCTTCACGGAGCCCATGCAGCACTACATCACGCGCAACGCCTGGGGCGACGTGTGGCAGCGCCCCGGGCTGGACATGAAGACGCGCAGCCTCATCACCGTGGCCATGCTCACCGCGCTGGGCAGGCAGCACGAGTTGAAGGGCCATGTGCGCGGCGCGTTGAACAACGGCGCGACGGCAGCAGAGATTCAGGAAGTGCTGCTGCACGCCAGCATCTACTGCGGCGTGCCCTGCGCGGTGGAGGCGTTCCGCAGCGCCGCCGAGGTGGTGGACGGGCCGAAGGCGTGAATTTCGCGATCAATTCGGGCGCCAGCGCTTGTCCATCAAGCGCTGGCAGCTATCAAATCAATAGTTTTACGTGCACGCCGCAAGGAGGCGATACCGTGAATCCTGCCCAATCTTTCCCCACCGACATCTACACCGAGCCCGTGGCCGACGTGCACACGCTGGCCAACCTGGGCCCGCTCACGCGCATGGCGGGCGTGTGGCGGGGCACGCAGGGCATGGATCGCAAACCCAAGGCGGGCGGCCCGAAGGAGCAGGCCTATGTCGGGCGCATCGAGCTGCAACCCATCGACCCGCAGACCAATGGCCCGCAACTGTTCTACGGCCTGCGCTACCACACGCACATCACCAAGCCGGGGCAGGTGAAGACCTACCACGACCAGGTCGGCTACTGGCTGTGGGAGCCGGCCACGGGCACGGTGATTCAGACGCTGACCATTCCGCGCGGCCAGACGGCCATGGCCGGCGGCACGGCGGCGGCCGACGCGGACGAGTTCGAGGTGGTGGCCACGCTGGGCAGCGCTACTTACGGCATCTGCTCCAACCCGTTTCTCGACCACGCCTTCAAGACCACCGAGTTCCGCATCAAGGTCGGCTTCAACCCCGATGGCAGCTGGTGGTACGACGAGACCACCACGATGCAGATCGAGGGCCAGGCCGCGCCGTTTCAGCACACCGACCACAACGTGCTGACCAGGATCGCCGAGCCAACGCCGAACCCGCTGGCGTTGGCGGCGGCACAGGGCCAATAGGCACGGCGCAGTGGCGTGTTTCACAAAAAAAACGCCGCCAGCGCTTGCTGATCAAGCGCAAGCAGCTATCAAATGTGTAGTTGACGGCACCGGCGTCAGCGCCCCGACATCAGCTTCTGCACCAGCTCGGCCGCGGTGCTGGCGCGGTACTTGCGCATCAGCCGCGCGCGGTAGATCTCCACCGTGCGGTGGCTGATGCCCAGCGCGCGGCCAATCTCCTTGCTGGTCAGCCCCTGCATCAGTTGCGCCGCCACTTCGCGTTCGCGCGCGGTGAGCGCGGCCGTCACCGGGCGCTCGGCGCTCAGGTCCTCAAACGTCCAGATGCCGGCCGCGTGCGGCGCCGCGCGGTCGATGGCGCGGCCCGTCACGTGGCACCAGAAGGCCTCGCCCTGGCCCGCGCCGCCCACGCGGCGCATCACGCGGTTGTCGGCGTATACGCCGTGCGCGTTCAGGATCGGCGCCATGCGCGCGCCGATGCGCTCGTACTCGTCGGCACTCGGGTAGAGAATGCGAAAGCTCTGGCCGACGAGCTGCTCAGGCGTGGCGCCGAAGATCTCGCACACGCGCTCGTTGCAGTCCACGATGCGCCGCTCGCGCGAGAGGATCAGCCCCACCGGCGCCAGCTGAAACGCCAGCCGGTAATCGGGCGCGGCAGGGATGTCCATTACGAAATACTACGTAACCGGCTACGTAGTATGGTCAGGGGTTGTCCCGTGGCACCCATTTTTTGAGGAGACATTGCCTGTGAACAAGATTTATCCCTCGGCCGACGAGGCGCTCAAGGGCGTCGTCAAGGACGGCCAGCTGCTCGCCGTCGGCGGCTTCGGCCTGTGCGGCATCCCCGAGGCGCTGATCCAGGCGCTGCACGATTCGGGCGTGAAGAACCTCACCGCCATCAGCAACAACGCCGGCGTCGACGGCTTTGGCCTGGGCAAGCTGCTGGAAACGCGCCAGATCAAGAAGATGATCGCCAGCTACGTGGGCGAGAACAAGGAATTCGAGCGCCAGTACCTGGCGGGCGAGCTGGAGCTGGAGTTCACCCCCCAAGGCACGCTGGCTGAAAAGTTGCGCGCTGGCGGCGCTGGCATTCCGGCCTTCTTCACCAAGACCGGCGTCGGCACGCTGGTGGCCGAAGGCAAGGAGCTGCGCGAATTCGACGGCGAAACCTACGTGATGGAGCGCTCGCTGGTGGCCGACGTGGCGCTGGTGAAAGCCGACGTGGCCGACAAGAGCGGCAACCTGCGCTTTCACCTGACGGCGCGCAACTTCAACCCGGCCTGCGCCATGTCGGGCAAGGTGTGCATCGTCGAGGTCGAGCGCATCGTCGAAACCGGCGAACTGGCGCCTGACGACATTCACCTGCCGGGCATCTACGTGCACCGCATCGTGCTGAATGCCAACCCCGAAAAACGCATTGAAAAGCGCACGCTGCGCGAGACCAAATAAAGGAGCACGCACATGGCCTGGACCCAAGACCAAATGGCGGCGCGCGCCGCGCAAGAACTCGAAGACGGTTTCTACGTCAATCTCGGCATCGGCATCCCCACGCTGGTGGCCAACCACGTGCCCGCCAACAAAGAGGTGTGGCTGCAATCCGAGAACGGCATGCTCGGCATCGGCCCCTTCCCGACCGAGGCCGAGGTGGACGCCGACCTCATCAACGCCGGCAAGCAGACCGTGACCACCATCAAGGGCAGCAGCATCTTCGGCAGCCACGACAGCTTCGCCATGATTCGCGGCGGCAAGATCAACCTCAGCATCCTGGGCGCCATGCAGGTCACCGACAAGGGCGACCTGGCCAACTGGATGATCCCCGGCAAGATGGTCAAGGGCATGGGCGGCGCCATGGACCTGGTGGCCG
>JAGOVZ010000250.1 GCA_018060485.1 Ottowia sp.
GGGCTTTCACTTCTTCAACCCGGTGCCCCTGATGAAGGTGGTCGAATGCATCGCTGGCCTGAAGACCGACCCCGCCGTGTGCCAGCGCCTGGCGACCTATGCGCGCCAGATGGGCCACACGCCGGTGCAGGCCGAGGACACGCCGGGCTTCATCGTCAACCACGCTGGCCGCGGCTACGGCACCGAGGCGCTGCGCATCGTGAGTGAGGGCGTGGCCGACTTCGCCACCATTGACCGTATTCTGAAAGACCAGGTCGGCTTCAAGCTGGGGCCGTTCGAGCTGATGGACCTGACCGCGCTCGACGTTTCGCACCCGGTGATGGAGTCGATCTACCGCCAGTACTACGACGAGCCGCGCTACCGCCCCAGCGTCATCACCGCGCAGCGCCTGGCCGGCGGCGTGGTGGGCAAGAAGGTGGGCGACGGCTTTTACAAGTACGACGGCGGCGCCGCGCAGATCGCGTCTGAGCCGCCCGTGCCGCAGGTCGATGAAATGCCGCCCGTGTGGGTCAGCACCCGCGCCGCGCGCCGCGCCGAGCTGTACCAGCTGCTGAAGGATTTGGGCGCGAAGATCGAGACCGGCCAGTCACCGTCGCTGAACGCGCTCACGTTGGTGGCGCCGCTGGGTTTTGACGTCACCACCGTGGCCGTGGTCGAGCGGCTCGACCCGGCGCGCACCATCGGCATCGACATGCTGATCGACGACGCGGCCACCAAGCGCCGCGTGCTGGCCACCAATCCGGCCACGCGCGCCGACATGCGCGATGCGGCGCACGCGCTGTTCGCGCGCGACGGCAAGCCGGTGAGCGTGGTCCGCGACTCGGGCGGCTTTGTCACCCAGCGCGTGGTTTCAACAATAGTCAACATTGCCGCCGACATGTGCCAGCAGCGCGTGTGCAGCCCCAAGGATCTGGAGACCGCCGTCACCCTGGGCCTGGGTTATCCGCTGGGCCCGCTGGCCATGGGCGACAAGTTCGGGCCGGCCAACATTCTTGAAGTGCTGTTCAACATGCAGACCGTGTATGGCGATCCGCGCTATCGTCCCAGCCCCTGGCTGCGCCGGCGCGGCGCCATCGGGCTGAGCCTGATGCACGAAGAGGCTTGACCACGCGGATTCAATGATGAAATCAGCCTTCAGCGCTTGATGGACAAGCGCAGGCAGCTATCAAAAATAGAGTAACAGGAGACGCCATGACCGCCGCCCCACCGCCCGCCGGCAAGCCGCAAGGCATCATTGCCGATCCCAACGCGCTGCTGCAGGTCGAGATCGACCGCGTGGTGCTCGATCAATCCGGCCGCAGTGCCGAAGAGCTGCAAAAGCTGGCCGAGCTGCAAGACCTGCCGCCGCTCAGCGACGAAGAACTGGCGCGCCAGGCCGAAGCCGACCCGGGCGCCGACGGCGACGCCTCCACGCCCGAATAAACGCGGCGAGAACGCATGGCCGCCGAGCTGCGCAGCACCTTCGAAGGTCGCACCATGGTGCTGACCATCAGCAACCCCGAGCACCGCAACGCGCTCGGGCCCGAGATGTACGCGGCCGGCGTCGAGGCGCTGAACGTCGCCGAATCCAACGCCGACGTGCATTGCGTCGTGCTGACGGGCGAGGGCGAGGCCTTCTGCGCCGGCGGCAACCTGCAGCGCCTGCAGGCCAACCGGCAAAAGCCGCCCGAGGTGCAGGCGCAAAGCATCGAAAACCTGCACAGCTGGATCGAGGCCATCCGCACCTTCCCCAAGCCCGTCATCGCGGCGGTCGAGGGGCCGGCCGCCGGGGCCGGTTTTTCGCTCGCGCTGGCGTGCGACCTGATCGTGGCGGCGCGCAACGCGGTGTTCGTCATGGCCTACAGCAGCGTCGCGCTGTCGCCCGACGGCGGCGGCAGCTGGAGCCTGGCGCACGCGCTGCCGCGCCAGTTGGTCAATGAGCTGCTGATGGGCGGCGAGCGCATGGGCGCGCAGCGCCTGCACGAGCTGGGCGTGGTCAACCGCCTGTGCGATGCGGGCCAGGCCTTGGGCACCGCGCTCGACTGGGCCGAAAAGCTGGCCGCCCGCGCGCCCAACGTGCTGACCAGCATCAAGGAGCTGGTCAGCGAGGCGCCCGCCCACAGCCTGAACGCGCACCTGGCGATGGAGCGCGATCACTTCGTGACCAACCTGCACCACGCCAACGGCGGCATCGGCATCGCCGCCTTTCTGGCCAAGCAGACACCGCGCTACGAATAGGCCGCGCGCTGGCGGGCGGCCGCCTGGTCAAGTCACAATCAGCGTGCCGCCGTCCCGCCGGGGACAGTGCGCGCTTTTTAAGTCACCCATAAGACAGCCCATGGACGACCCCATTCTTACCATGGAGGAACGCGAGGCGATCAACACCGGTCGCTGGTTTTCCTCACTTTCCCCTTCACTGCGGCACGACATTCTTCGATGCGCCTACGTCAAACGCTACCCCGATGGCGACCTGATCGCGGCCCGCGGCGAGCCCGCGGAACAATGGATTGCGTGCGCCAAGGGCGCGGTGCGCGTCAGCTCGACCACGCTCACGGGCAAGCAGATCACGCTGACCTATGTGGAGCCGGGCATCTGGTTTGGCGACGTGGCCATCTTCGACGGCGACCGGCGCACGCACGATGCGTATGCGCATGGCGCGACCACCATCCTGTGCGTGGCGCGGGCCGACTTCCACAAGATTCTGGCGCAGCACCCCGAGTTGTACGACGCGCTGCTCAAGCTGCAGGCGCGCCGCATTCGCCTGCTGTTCGGGCAGGTGGAAGACCTCAACACGCTGCCGCTGCGCGCGCGCCTGGCCAAGCAGTTGGGGCACCTGGTGCGCAGCTACGGCGTGCCCAGCCTGTCGTCCAACAACGAATGGCGCATCACCCTGCAACTGGCGCAGGAAGAGCTGGCGCAGTTGCTGGGCGCCTCGCGCCAGCGCGTGAACCAGGAGCTGAAGTCGATGGAGCGCGAGGGCGTGATCCGCGTCGAACCGACGGGGCTGGTGGTGTGCGATCGCGATGCGCTGTTGCGCATCGGCGAAGAGTGACATCCTCCCTGAGTCGCCTGCGGCGCCTTCCCCCCATGGGGACAGCGCTGGCGGCCGGCCCAAGCCCGTTCCGCGGCGCTCCGGCGTGGCTGGCTCCGCAGCCATTTGAATCGGCCTGCTGCGCGGCCTTTGTTTTGCGGCGCATTGAGCAGCAATGACTGATGTTTGCCTGTTTCATGACACGGCCTGCGTCTGGCAAAGAAGCCCCCTCTCCCTTTGGGAGAGGGTAGGGGTGAGGGCCGACGGCGTATTGAGAATTACGAAACTTTCAACAGTGACATGAGCAACACCGATCAATTCACCGGCACACGGCCTGTTTCTGAAGCGCATGCGTTCGATGTCGGCGCGCTGCAGGCGTGGCTGGCGCAGCACGTCGAGGGCTTTGGCGGCCCTTTGAGCGTCGAGATGTTCAAGGGCGGGCAGTCGAATCCCACCTACAAGCTCGTCACGCCCACGCAAAGTTATGTCATGCGGGCCAAGCCGGG
>JAGOVZ010000068.1 GCA_018060485.1 Ottowia sp.
CCCCTTCTGGCCGTGCCGAGAAGCGCAGGGCGTGGGGCGGGCGCGCAGCGCAGCATGTGCGCTTCGTGCTCTGACTCGCTGCCGCTGTTTGAGCGGCGAGAGCGAAGCGAACAAAGCGAGTTCGGCAGCGCCGCCCCACGACCGAGCATCGCAGGCTGCCCGAAGGGCCACGGCCAGTGGGGCCGCCTTTCTTTGCCTACTTTCTTTGGCGGAGCAAAGAAAGTAGGTCGCCCGCCGGGGCGAACTCCCGGCCGACAGCGCATCCAAGTAACTATCAATTCAATAGCTGACTGCGCTTTCCCCACAAGCGCCAGCGCCCGATTTCATTGAAATCGCCCTGACCCCATGTGGTTCACCAAAGTCAGCCTGCAGAACCCCGTGTTCGCCACCATGGTGATGGCGGCTTTCGTCGTGCTCGGCCTGTTCTCGCTGCAGCGCCTGCAAGTCGACCAATTCCCCAACATCGACTTCCCCGTCGTCGTCGTCACCGCCGAATACCCCGGCGCCTCGCCCGCCATCGTCGAAGCCGAAGTCACCAAAAAAATCGAGGAAGCCGTCAACTCGATTGCCGGCATCAACGCCCTCACCTCGCGCAGCTACGAGGGCATGTCGGTCGTCATCATCGAATTCCAGCTCCACATCGAAGGCCGCAAAGCCGCCGACGACGTGCGCGAAAAAATCGGCCAGGTGCGCCCGCTGCTGCGCGACGAGGTGAAAGAGCCGCGCGTGCTGCGCTTCGACCCCACCAGCCGCGCCATCTGGTCGCTCGCCGTGCTGCCGGACGCCAAGGACGGCACGAAAGCGCTCTCCCCCATCGAACTCACCAACTGGAGCGACCAGGTTTTAAAGAAGCGCCTGGAAAACGTGCGCGGCGTCGGCGCCGTCAACCTGGTCGGCGCCACCAAGCGCGAGCTGAACATCTACCTGCAACCGCAGGCCATGGAGGCGCTCGGCGTCACGCCCGAGCAAATCCTGCAGGCCGTGCGCGGCGAAAACCAGAACCAGCCGCTCGGCCCCGTGCGCACCCGCGCGCAAGAGCTGACGGTGCAGCTCGAAGGCCGCATGGAGCGGCCCGAGGACTTCGGCCGCATCATCGTCGCGCGCCGGGGCGGCAGCCCGATCTACCTGAACCAGGTCGCCACCGTGCACGACGGCGCGCAAGAGCAGGAGTCGCTCGCGCTCTACAACGGCCAGCCGACGCTGCTGGTCAGCGTGCAGAAGGCGCAGGACGAGAACACCATCCAGGTCGTCGATGGCCTCAACCAGGCCATCACCGCGCTGCGCGCCGAACTGCCGTCCGGCATCCGACTCGAACCCGTCACCGACCTGTCGCGCCCCATCCGCGTGGCCGTCACCAACGTGCGGCAGACGTTGATCGAAGGCGCGGTGCTGACGGTGCTGATCGTTTTCCTGTTCCTCAACTCGTGGCGCAGCACGGTCATCACGGGGCTGACATTGCCGATATCGATCATCGGCACCTTCTTCTTCATGCAGCTGTTCGGCTTCACCATCAACATGATCACGCTGATGGCGCTGAGCCTGTGCGTGGGCCTCTTGATCGACGACGCCATCGTGGTGCGCGAGAACATCGTGCGCCATGCGCAGATGGGCAAGAACAGTTTTGCCGCCGCCATGGACGGCACGCAAGAGATCGGTCTGGCGGTGCTGGCCACCACGCTGTCGATCGTGGCGGTGTTTCTGCCCATCGGCTTCATGCAGGGCATCATCGGCAAGTTCTTTCACGAGTTCGGCCTGACCATCGTGGCGGCGGTGCTGATCTCGATGTTTGTCGCCTTCACGCTCGACCCGATGCTGTCGTCCGTGTGGCACGACCCGGCGGTGCAAACGCATGGCAAGCCGCAGGGGGCGCCCGTCACGCTGTACGACAAGACGCTGGGCCGCGTCACCGGCTGGTTCGACCGCGCGACCGACCGGCTGGCCGGCGGCTACGAACGGCTGCTGCGCTGGGCGCTTAAGCACAAGCTCATCACGCTGCTGATCGCGGGCGCGATCTTTGCGCTCAGCGTGGCGATGGTGCGCCTCTTGGGCACCGAGTTCGTGCCTCAGGCGGATTTCTCCGAGACCAACGTCGCCTTCTACACCCCGCAAGGCTCGTCGCTGCAGGCCACCGAGGCCAAGGCGCGGCAGGTGGACGACATCATCCGCGGCTTCCCTGAAGTGCGCTACACCGTCACCACCATCAACAGCGGCGTGGCGGCGGGCAAGACCAACGCCAACCTGTACGTCCGGCTGGTGGATCGGCACCAGCGCACGCGCAGCGCGCAGCAACTGGCGGCCGCCTTCCGCGAACGGCTGCGCGCGGTGCCCGGCATCACGGTCACGCAGGCCGGCCTGCTCGAGCCGGTGGGCGGGCAAAAGCAGATCGAGTTCTCGCTGCAAGGGCCTGACCAGGCCGAGTTGGAGCGGCTGGCGCGCCCGCTGATGGAGCAGTTGCGCGCCATCCCCGGCCTGGTCGATCTGGATTCAAGCAGCAAGCCCGACAAGCCGACGGTGGAACTGACCGTCAAGCGCGAAGCCGCGTCGGAGCTCGGCCTGTCCACCGCGCAAATCGCCACGCCGCTGCGCACGCTGGTGGCCGGCACCATCGCCGGCAACTGGCGCGCGCCGGACGACCAGACGTATGACGTCATCGTGCGGCTGGCGCCCGAATCGCGCACCACGCTGCAAGATTTGGAGCGCCTGCCGCTCACCGCCGGCCTGAACCCCGACGGCACGCCGCGCATCGTGCGCCTGAACCAGGTCGCCACGCTGACCGAGGCCACCGGCACCAACCAGATCAACCGCCGCGCCATGCTGCGCGAGATCCAGATCACCGCCAACGTCTACGGCCGCACCACGGGCGAGGTGTCGGGCGACATCCGCACCCTGCTGGACAAGATCGCCTTTCCGCCCGGCTACGGCTTCACCTTTGGCGGCGCCACCAAGAACATGCAGGAATCGTTTGCCTACGCACTGCAGGCGCTGGCCATGGCGATCATCTTCATCTACATGATCCTGGCCAGCCAGTTCAAGAGCTTCTTGCAGCCGATGGCGCTGATGACCTCGCTGCCGCTCACGCTGATCGGCGTGGTGCTGGCGCTGATGATGTTTGGCAGCAGCATGTCGATGTTCTCGATCATCGGCATCGTCATGCTGATGGGGCTGGTGACCAAGAACGCGATTTTGCTGGTCGACTTTGCCATCCGCGCGCGCGAAGGCCGCGCCGGCGAAACCGGCCACAGCACGCCGCTGGCGCGCGAGCCCGCCCTGCTGGCCGCCGCGCGCGTGCGGCTGCGGCCGATTTTGATGACCACGCTGGCGATGGTGTTCGGCATGGTGCCGCTGGCCTTTGCCGTCAGCGAAGGCTCCGAGCAGCGCGCGCCGATGGGGCAGGCCGTCATCGGCGGTGTCATCACCTCGTCGCTGCTGACGCTGGTGGTGGTGCCCGTGGTGTATTGCTACCTGGACGATCTGGCCGGCTGGTTCAAGCGCCGGTTGCGCACGTCTGCCGCCTAAAATTCAAGGTTTGCCCGCCCCAGCTCTTCAAGGACTTCACATGAACGTCGAACAAGCCCGCTTCAACATGATCGAGCAGCAGATTCGTCCCTGGGGCGTGCTCGACGCCCACGTGCTCGACCTGCTGGCCGCCGTGCGGCGCGAAGACTTCGTGCCCCCGCAGCACCGCGCGCTGGCCTTTGCGGACCTGCAGATTCCGCTGAAGGACAGCGAAGCCGCCGTTGCCGCCGGCCAGGTGATGCTGGAGCCGCGCATCGAAGCGCGCCTGCTGCAAGACCTGGCCGTGGCCAAGCACGAGAAGGTGCTGGAAATCGGCACCGGCTCCGGCTTCATGGCCGCGCTGCTCGGCCACCGCGCGCAGCGCGTGCTGACGCTGGAGATTGACCCCGATCTGGCGCAAACCGCGCACGCCAACCTGCGGCGTGCCGGTGTGCTGAACGTGGAGGTGCGGGTGGCCGATGGCGCAAGTGCCGACCTGTCGGCCGATGGCCCGTTCGACGCCATCCTGCTGTCCGGCTCGGTGGCCCAGTTGCCCGAGGCACTGCTGGCCATGCTGAAGCCCGGCGGCCGGCTGATGGGCATCGTCGGTGACGACCCGATCATGCGCGCCACGCTGGTCTACCAATCGCCGGCCGGCGCCGTGGTGACGCAGCCGTGGGACGAAAACGTGCCGCGCCTGCTCAACTTTCCCGAACCGTCGCGCTTCCGTTTTTGAAGCAACCACCGCCCGCCAGACAAGCGCCAGAGCCTGATTTGACCATGATCGAGCAAGTCACCCCGAGCCAGCTGCCGGCCTGGCTGCAGGCCGCCGCCGACGGTGGCGCGCTGCCGCTGCTGCTGGACGTGCGCGAGCCAGCCGAATGGCAAGCCGCCAGCGTGCGGGTGGGCGGCGCCGAGTTGCTGCAACTGCCCATGCACAGCATCCCGCCGCGCCTGAGCGAGCTGGACCCTGAGCGCCCCGTGGCCGTGTTGTGCCACCACGGCGGGCGCAGCATGCAGGTGGCGATGTTCCTGGCGCAGCACGGCTTCGAGCGCGTGGCCAATGTGGCTGGCGGCATCGACGCCTGGTCGCTGCAGGTGGATCCGTCCGTCCCCCGTTATTGATATGGCTCCCGGACCCGCTGCAATGACTTCGCTGCGCTCAATGACCGGCGCTGGCGCACCATGACAAATCACCAAGGCGCCGCGCCGGTGCGTGCGTTCAGTCATTTGTCATGCGCGCGCCAGAGCGCGGTCATTTTGTCATCGTGTACCGCTGACGTTTCATGCACCGCGGACGGCGCGCAGCGCTATGGACAACTGAAATGAAACCCTCGCTCCACCTCAGGCGTCTGCCGCTTGTTCGTCCGCTCGTTTGGGCGGCCGCTTTGACCACGTTGGCGGTTGTGCCCGCGCAGGCGCAATCGCTGCTTCAGCTGTACGACACGGCGCACGGCTTCGACGCGCCCTACCAGTCGGCGCTGGCCAACGCGCAGGCGGCGCAGGCGCGGGCCGACCAGGCGCGCGCCGGCCTGTTGCCGCAGGTCGGCTTGCAGATGGGAGCGCAGCGCAACTGGGCCGAAACCAGCGTCGCCGGCAACACCGGCAGCCGCTCGTTCAACGTGCTGAACGGCTCGGTGGTCGGCTCGCAACCGCTGTACCGGCCGGCCAACCGCATCGCGTGGGACCAGGGCAAGCGCGCCGCCGAGGCCGCGCAGGTGCAACTCTCGGGCACCGAGCAGGACCTGATCGTGCGGCTGTCGCAGGCCTACTTCGACGTGCTGGCGGCCGAGGATTCGCTCAGCTTCGTGCGCACCCTGAAAGCCGCAGTGGCCGTGCAGCTCGAAGCAGCCAAGCGCAACTTCGAGGTCGGCAACGCCACCATCACCGACAGCCGCGAGGCCGAGGCGCGCTTCGACCTGGCCACCGCGCAGGAGATCGCGGCCGAGAACGACTTGCGCGTCAAGCGCCTGGCGCTCGATCAGCTGGTGGGCCTGGTCGGCATCCAGCCGCAGCCGCTGGCGCAGCCCATCGTGCTGCCGCAGGCGCAGCCGCAAGATGTCAACACCTGGGTCGACTGGGCCGTCAACCAGCACCCGGCGGTGGTGCAGTCGCGCATGGCGCTCGACATTGCCCGGCTTGAAACCGCCAAGGCGCGCGCCGGCCACCAGCCCACCGTCGATCTGCAGGCCAGCGTGGGGCGCAGCCGCTACCCCGATGGCAACCCTTCAGTCAGCGCCGCGCCCAACGCCAGCTACCGCGGCACCAACGCCGGCATCGGCGTGGTGCTGAACTGGCCGCTGTTTGCCGGTTTTGCCATAGAGAACCGCGTGCGCGAGACGGTGTCGCTGGAAGAGCGGGCGCGCGCCGATCTCGACAACATCCAGCGCACCGTGGCGCAGGCCACGCGCGCTGCCTTCTTCGGCGTGCAATCAGGCCATGGCCAGGTGGCGGCGCTGGAAGCGGCCGAGCGCTCCAGCCTGACGTCGCTGGAGGCCAACCAACTCGGCTACCAGGTCGGCGTGCGCATCAACATCGACGTGCTGAACGCGCAAAGCCAGCTCTACCAGACGCGGCGCGATTTGGCGCGCGCGCGCTACGACGTGCTGATGGGCCTGCTGCGCCTGAAGCAGGCCAGCGGCACGCTGACGCCGGCCGATCTGCTGCCCATCAACCAGATGCTGGCGGTGCCGGGTGCCCCTGCGCCGGCGGTGGTGACGCCACTGTCCGCGCCGCCGGCCGCCGAGGCGGCCAGTGCGCCCGCGGCCACTGGCCGCAAGCCGGGTTCGGCGCCCCGACCGGGCCGCGCGGATCGGCGTTGAAGCATTGAAATGGCCGCCAGCGCTTGTCCATCAAGCGCGAGCAGCTATCAATTCAGGACTTTCGGCTGTCCACCGTGGACGCCTGAACGCGCTGTTGGGGCGCCTCGTCCAGCGCCGCTTCGAGCCACAGGGCGGCGACAAAGCGCTTGTTGAACATCAGCCACAGCATGATCGGCGCCACCGGCGTCAGCATCAGAAAGCCGAACTGGTAACCATAGGCCACCACGTCGTTGACCCAGCGCGGGTACTGCAGGTAGGCCGCGCCCGACGGGCCCGACAGGATCACCACGTCGCGCAGCCACTGAAAGCAGATGCCCCAGGCCTGCACCGGAATCAGCAGCAGGCTGCCGATCAAGCCCTTGAGCCACCAGCGCTCGGTGCGCGACGCCAGCAGCATGGCCCACAGCAGCACCAGGCCGTAGCCGTAAGTCGGGTAGCTGACCTCCGGCGCCAGTTCGCCCAGCGCATCGCCCTGCGACCCCTGCATGCGCACCTGCACCAGCGTGTGCAGCACGGCGTTGACGCCCTCTTGCGCGAAGCCGTCGACCCAGCTGAACAGGCTTTTCATCACCGTGCCGGCCAGCCAGATAGGCGGCGCGGCAAACCACTTGGCGGCCCAGTACCACAGCGGCAACAGCACGGCCAGCCAGACGATGGCCAGCAACAGGAATCGGCCGATCAGGGTGGCGCGCATGGCGGGGCCTTCAGGCAGCGGCCGCCGCGTTGGTCACGGCCGGCTTGGGGTCGTGCTTGGCCACATAGCGCATCCACAGCAGCCACACCACCAGCACGTCGAGCATGATGAGCGCCTGCCACATGTAGAGGTGCGCGAACTCGAAGACCTTGAAGTTCCACTGGCCGAGGAAGAACAGGCTGACGATGCGAATCAGGTTGACCGCCTGCACCGCGATGAAGCCCAGGCCGATGCCCCACAGCTTCATCTTCCAGCTCGACGGAAAAGCCAGCATGGCCGCGACCAGCACGATGGTCGCCTCGACGCCGTTGCAGCCGGCCTCGATCGACACGCCAAAGCCCGTCTTGGCGCTTTGCAGCACGCGGCCGTACGAGATCACGCTGGGGTCGATGACGTGCACGATGGCCGCGCTGGCCTTGGCCAGCCAGCCGGTCCACGGGTGCACCACGGCCACCTGCACCGGGTTGAGCATCTCCACGCCGAACAGCACGGCCTGGATGACGAGGAAGATGGCGAAGAAGCGAAACACGGATCGGGCAGCCTGTGAAGAGGAACTCGCGCCGACTCTATCAGGCCCGTGTGCCTGAATGTTTCAGGGCAAGCCCTTGGTGCGTTCCAACACGGCCGCCAGCGCATCGGCGGTGCGCGCGGCGGCGCCCTGATGCGCGCCAGCAAAGTCCAGCGCGGCGCGCGACATGGCTGCGTGGGCGGGGCCGCGCTGCGACAAGGCCAGCGCGGCGGCGACGCCGGCAGCCATGTCGCCCACGCGCCGCGCCGCGCCCGCGGCTTCGGCCAGTTCGGCCGCCTGCGCGAAGTTGAAGGTGTGCGGCCCCATCACGACCGGGCAGCCGCAGGCGGCGGCTTCGATCAGGTTCTGGCCTCCCAGCGGCGCGAAGCTGCCGCCCAGCAAGGCGACGTCGGCCAGGCTGTAGTACAGCGTCATCTCGCCTAAGGTCTCGCCGATCCAGACGTCGGCGGTCAGCGCGTCGGGCGACGGCGCATCGGCCCAGCGACTGCGTTGCGCCACCTCGAAGCCGGCCGCGCGCGCCAGGTCGGCGACTTCGGCAAAGCGCTGCGGGTGGCGCGGCACGATCAGCCAGAGCGGCGCGTTCACCGCTGTGACTTCGTTTTTGATAGCTGCCCGCGCTTGTCCGTCAAGCGCCAGCGCCTTGATTTGTTCAAGAAGCTCGACCTCCTCGCCCTCGCGCGAGCTGGCCAGCATGACCACCGGGCGACCACCCAGCGCGGCACGCCAGCGCGCGCCCAACGCCTGCTGCGCCGCGTCGGGCCGGGCGTCGAACTTCAGGTTGCCCAGCACATCGACCTGGCGCACGCCGATGGTGCGCAGGCGCGCGGCGTCGGCCTCGGACTGCGCCCAGGCGGCGGTCAGCGCGCGGTAGGCGGGGCGCAACAACAGGCCGGCGCGCTGGGCACCGCGCAGCGATTTCTCGGACAAGCGGGCGTTGGCCAGCACCATGGGCACGCCGCGCGCGGCGGCTTCGTGCATCTGGTTGGGCCAGATCTCGGTTTCCATCAGCAAGCCAACGTCGGGCTTGAAGTGCGTGAGAAAACGCCGCGTGGCGCCGCGCGTGTCCCACGGCTGCCAGACCTGGACGTCGCCCGCGCCCAGCAGCTTCTGCCCTTCGGCGCGGCCGGTGGCGGTGCCGTGCGTCAGCAGCAGACGCATTGTCGGCAAGCGCTCGCGCAACGCGGCCAGCAGGATGGCGGCGGCGCGTGTTTCGCCCAGCGACACGGCGTGAATCCAGACCAGCGGGCCGCGCCCATCGGGCCGCGCCGTGGTGTAACGGCCAAAGCGCTCGTCCACCGCGCGCAGATAGCCCGGCTCGGCCACGCCGCGCCGGCGCAGCTTGCGGCGCAACAGCGGTTGCGCGAGCCAGGTGGCCAGGCTGTAGAGCGCGAGGATCATCGCGAGCTATCAAAAACAATAGCTGCTTGCGCTTTCTGCATCAGCGCTGGCGGCTTTTTTTGCATTCAGTGTGCGGATGCGCCAAGTTGCGCCTCGGGCTTGACGCGTCGCAGCAGCGCCAGCATGTCGGCTTCGATACGTTTCAGCGCCGCATCGGTCTGCCCCTCGAAGCGCAGCACCAGCACGGGCGTGGTGTTGCTGGCGCGGATCAGGCCGAAGCCGTCGGGCCAGTCGACGCGCAGGCCGTCGATGGTGCTCACTTGTGCGGGTGCCTTGAACGCGTCGGCGGCCAAGCCTTGCAACTCAGCCGCCAGGCGGTGCGGCTCGCCTTCGGCGCAGGCCACGTTCAGCTCGGGCGTTGAATGGCTGGTGGGCAGTTGGTTGAGTACGGCGCTGGGGTCGGCGTGACGGCTCAGGATTTCCAGCAGGCGGCAGCCGGCGTAGGTGCCGTCGTCGAAGCCGTACCAACGCTCCTTGAAGAAGATGTGGCCGCTCATCTCGCCGCCCAGGGGCGAGTCGACCTCTTTCATGCGCGCCTTGACCAGCGAGTGGCCGGTCTTGAACATCAGCGGCACGCCGCCTGCGGCTTCAATGGCGGGCGCCAGGCGCTGCGAGCATTTCACGTCGTAGACGATGGTGCCGCCGGGCACGCGGGCGAGCACGTCTTGCGCGAACAGCATCATTTGCCGGTCGGGGAAGATGTTCTGCCCGTCCTTGGTGACGATGCCCAGCCGGTCGCCGTCGCCGTCGAAGGCCAGTCCCAGCTCGGCGTCGGTGTCTTGCAGCACGCGGATCACGTCGCGCAGGTTGTCGGGCTTGCTCGGGTCGGGGTGGTGGTTGGGGAAGTTGCCATCGACCTCGCTGAACAGCTCGATCACTTCGCAGCCAATCGCGCGGAAGATGCCCGGCGCCGACGCGCCCGCCACGCCGTTGCCGCAATCGACCACGACTTTCATCGGCCGCGCCAGCTTGATGTCGCCCACAATGCGCTCGCGGTACGCGGGCAGCACGTCGTGCGTGCGCACGCTGCCGCCAGCTTGCTTGTGCCAGCCATCGGTTTCGATCATGCGGCGCAGCGCCTGAATGTCGTCGCCGTAAATCGCGCGCCCGGCCAGCACCATCTTGAAGCCGTTGTCATCGCGCGGGTTGTGGCTGCCCGTGACCTGAATGCCGCTGGTGCAGAGCGTGTGTGCGGCAAAGTACAGCATCGGCGTGGTGGCCAGGCCGATGTCGATCACCTCGACACCCGCCGCGACCAGCCCGCGCATCAGCGCCGCCGACAGCGCGGGGCCCGACAGGCGGCCGTCGCGCCCCACGGCGACAGTGCGCTCGCCCAGTGCCAGCGCCTGCGTGCCAAAGGCCAGTCCCACGGCCTCCGCCACCGCCTCGTTCAACGTGGTCGGCGTGGTGCCGCGAATGTCGTAGGCCTTGAAGATGCTGGGAGTGACTTGCATGGGCGGAGATTGTAGGGAGCGCTCTGGATGGCAAAGGCCGACAAACAGCCGTACGCGAAGGACGCAAAGGATTCGCGAAGGACGCGAAAGAAAACCTTCTTTGAATTTGTCTTTTTTCGCGTCCTTCGCGTGATCTTCGCGCCCTTCGCGTCCGGCTGTTGATTCAGGCGTCTCCAAAATCACCATGTCCGAAAACGGCGAGTTTTCGCGTCGCCGAAACCTATCATTGCGGCCATGTCCTCGCCCGCCACCCCCCTCGACGCCGACGCCTGCTACCGCGCCGTGGCTGCGCACGATGCGCGTTTTGACGGCGCGTTTTTCATTGGCGTGACCTCCACCGGCATCTATTGCCGCCCGGTCTGCCGCGTGAAGACACCGCGACGCGAGAACTGTCGCTTCTTTGCCCACGCCTCGCAGGCCGAAGGCGCCGGCTTTCGACCCTGCCTGCGCTGCCGGCCCGAGCTGGCTCCGCAGACGCTGGCCTGGTCGGCGCAAGACGCGTCCGCCCTGCTGGCCCAGCACGCGGCGCGCCTGCTGGATTCGCCCGACGCCTGGGGCGATGAGGTGCCCAGCGTGGCCGGGCTGGCCGCGCGCCTGGGCGTGAGCGACCGCCACCTGCGTCGCGTGTTCGAGGCCGAGTTGGGCGTGTCGCCCATGGACTGGCTGCAAACGCGCCGCCTGCTCGCCGCCAAGCAGTTGCTGGCCGACACGCGGCTGCCCGTCGCGCAGGTGGCGCTGGCGGCCGGTTTTGCCAGCCTGCGTCGCTTCAACGCCGCGTTTGCCGCGCAGTACCGCATGAGCCCGACGGCGTTGCGGCGTGACGGCAGCGAAGCGAAACCCGGCGACGGCATTGCGGTCACTTTGGGCTACCGCCCCCCTTACGACGTTCGCGAGATGCTGCAATTTTTGCAGCAACGTGGCATCGCGGGCGTGGAACAGATTGACCAAAGCACCCACACCGTGGCCCGTACGCTGCGGCTGGACGACGACACCCGCGGCTGGATCGCCTGCCGCTTCGAGCCCGAGCAGCACCGCGTGCAGGTGCGCGTGGCCGACTCGCTGGCGCCGCAGCTGCCGCGCGTGATCGCCCGCGTGCGCGCCTGGCTCGACCTGGATGCCGACCCTGCCGCCATCCACGCCGTGCTGGGCGCCGACTTCCC
>JAGOVZ010000069.1 GCA_018060485.1 Ottowia sp.
GAAGAAAAAGTGCCGCCGCACAAGCGCGGCAGCGGCGAAGGTTGGGTGACGGCCGAATACGGCATGCTGCCGCGCGCCACCCACACGCGCGGCGACCGCGAGGCCGCGCGCGGCAAGCAGAGCGGGCGCACGCAGGAGATCCAGCGCCTGATCGGCCGCAGCCTGCGCGCCGTGTTCGACCTGCGCAAGTTGGGCGAACGCACCATTCACCTCGACTGCGACGTGATTCAGGCCGACGGCGGCACGCGCACCGCCAGCATCACGGGCGCGTTCGTGGCGGCGCAGGATGCCGTCAACTGGCTGCTGCAGCGCGGCGCGATCGCCGAATCGCCGATTCTGCAGCCGGTGGCCGCCATCTCGGTCGGCATTGTGCGCGGTGTGCCGCTGCTCGATCTGGACTACGCCGAAGACTCGGCCTGCGACACCGACATGAACGTCGTGATGACCGGCGCCGGTCATTTCGTCGAGGTGCAGGGCACGGCCGAAGGCGCAGCCTTCTCGCGCGCCGAGATGGATCGCTTGCTGCAACTGGCAGAAAAAGGCATCGGCGAGTTGATCGAGCTACAGCGCAAATCACTATCTAAATAGTAGCTGCTTGCGCTTGATAGGCAAGCGCTGGAGCCATATTTGACATGAAAATCGTCCTGGCATCGCACAACAGCGGCAAGTTGGCTGAGCTGCAGGCCATGCTGGCGCCGCTGGGCATGGAACTGGTGCGGCAGGGCGACCTGGGCATCGGTGAGGCCGACGAGCCGTTTCACACCTTTGTCGAAAACGCGCTGGCCAAGGCGCGCCATGCGGCGCGCGCCAGCGGCTTGCCGGCGCTGGCCGACGACGCTGGTTTGTGTGTCGACGCCTTCGGTGGGCTGCCCGGCGTGGACACGGCCTTCTACGCCACGCAGTTCGGTTACGAAAAGGGCGACGCCAACAACGTGCGCGCGCTGCTGGAGCAGATGCAGGGCATCGACAACCGGCGCGCCGCCCTGGTCAGCACATTGGTCGCGCTGCGCCACGCGGATGACCCTGAGCCCCTGATCGCCGTCGGCCGCGTCGTCGGCGAGATTGCGCGCGAGCGGCGCGGCACCGGCGGCTTCGGGTTCGACCCCGTGATGTTCATCCCCGAGTTCGGCCAGACCTTTGCCGAACTGCCGCCCGACGTGAAGAACGCCCACAGCCATCGCGGCCGCGCCGCTGCCGCCATGGTCGAACTGATGCGTCGGCGCTGGCTGTGAACGACGTTCAGCACTACCTGCGCCCCGGCACGCTGCAGTTGCCAGCGCTGCCCCCGCTGTCGCTGTACGTGCACCTGCCGTGGTGCCTGAAAAAGTGCCCGTACTGCGATTTCAACTCGCACGAGCGGCGCGCGGGTGTCGATGCGGCTGCCCAGCAGACCCGCTACGTGGATGCATTGATGTCCGATCTGGAAGCCAGCTTGCCGCTGGTCTGGGGCCGGCCCGTGATCAGCGTGTTCATCGGCGGCGGCACGCCGAGCCTGTTTGAACCAGAAGCGATTGACCGCCTGATCGCCGGCATGCGGGCGCGCCTGCCGCTGGCGCCAGGGTGCGAAATCACGCTGGAGGCCAACCCCGGCACTTTCGAGCGCGACCGTTTCGCGGCGTTTCGCGCGGCGGGCGTCACGCGCCTGTCGGTGGGTGTGCAGAGCTTCAACGATGCGCACCTGAAGGCCATCGGTCGCGTGCACGACGGCGCGCAGGCGCGGGCGGCGCTGGAAGAAGCCGCGCGCGCCTTCGACACCTTCAACCTTGATCTGATGTACGCGTTGCCGGGGCAGTCGCTGGCCGAACTGGATCAAGACTTGCGCACCGCGCTGTCGTTCAAGCCGCCGCATCTGTCGATCTATCACCTGACCGTGGAGCCGAACACGGTGTTCGCCAAGTTCCCGCCGCGCCTGCCGGACGACGACACCGCGTGGGACATGCTGGACCGCATCACGGAGACGACGGCGCAGGTGGGGCTGGAGCGCTATGAGGTCTCGGCCTATGCGCGCGCCGGGCATCGCTGCGTGCACAACCTCAACTACTGGCAGTTTGGCGACTATCTGGGCATTGGCGCCGGCGCGCACGGCAAGCTGAGCTTTCCGCACCGCATCGTGCGGCAGGTGCGGCACCGCCAGCCCGAGCTGTACATGGAGCGTGCCCTGGCGGGTGATGCCGTGGCGCAAGCGCACGAAGTGGCGCGCGCCGACTTACCTTTTGAATTCATGCTCAACGCGCTGCGGTTGAAGGACGGCCTCAGCCTGCTCGATTACACCGAAAAAACCGGCATGCCGCCCAGCAGCATTGGCCTGGCGCTTCAAAAAGCAGAGCAATCGGGTTGGCTCGCGCGCGACGGCGCGGGGTTCAAGCCAACGCCGCGCGGCTTTGACTTCTTGAGCGACCTGCAGCAGTTGTTCCTGCCCTCGCCGTAGATCTTTTGCAGCGTCGAAAGACACAGCGCCGGGTAGTCCTGTGCTGACGCGCGGCGCCTGCCTGCACCTACTGCGTGCGCGCTTCGGCGAATCTAAAGTCCAGTCATCGCAAGGCACTCATCCATTTCGTGAAGGCACGAAGCACTTGTGACAACCCTCAATAGAAGGAGCAATCGCCATGAATGAGGACACCATCGCCGGCAACTGGAAGCAATTCAAGGGCAAGGTCAAGGAGCAATGGGGCAAGCTGACCGATGATGACCTGGACGTCATCGCCGGCAAGCGCGACCAGATGGTCGGCCGCATGCAAGAGCGCTACGGCATCGCCAAGGACGAAGCTGAAAAGCAACTGTCCGATTGGGAAACGCGTTCCAACTATCGTTGGTAATTCGCCCACTCTTGAGAAAAAGCGCGCCGAACTTCGGCGCGCTTTTTCTTGTGCAGCGATCAGACTTCAGATTTTTTCGAGCTCGGTTGGGGACGGAAATCCCGCCGTTCGCACCAGGGTCTGGAGCAGGTTTTGCCAATCGGGATCGACTTCGATCAACGCCATTTGTGACTCGCCCATGAATCCGCTTGCCACGCTGTGGCGCAAAAAGCCGAGCAGGGCGTCGTAGTAGCCGTTCTGGTTGAGCAGGCCGGTCGGCTTGTCGTGGTAGCCCAACTGGCGCCAGGTCCAGGTCTCGAAGAACTCCTCAAACGTGCCAATGCCGCCGGGCAGGGCAAGGAAAGCATCGCAGCGCTCGGCCATGATGCGCTTGCGCTCGTGCATCGTCTCGACCACGATCAATTCGGTGCAGCCGCGGTGTGCGTGCTCCAGTTCGACCAGCGCGCGCGGAATGACGCCCACCACCCGGCCACCGGCCGCCAGCGCCGCATCGGCGACGATGCCCATCAGACCGCCGCCACCGCCGCCGTACACCAGTTGACCGCCGTGGCGGCCGATCCAGTGGCCCACCTGGGCTGCCACGGCTGCAAACGCCGGTTCGATGCCGGGGCGCGAGCCGCAATAGACGCAGATGGAGAAGGCGGGCTCAGTTCGTGGGCTCATGGCTGAATGAAGTGGGTGTAGAGCGCGGCCAGCCAGATGCCGCCGGCCAGCAGCAGGCTCAGCAGCACGGCGGCCGATCCCATGTCCTTGGCGCGCTTGGAGAGGTCGTGCCATTCGGGCCCGATGCGGTCGATGGCGGTTTCGATGCCCGTGTTGAGCAGTTCCACAATCATCACGAACAGCACCGAGCCGGCCAGCAGAGCGGCTTCGGTCCAGCTGCGGCCGAGCCAGAACGCGACCGGCAGCAGCACGATGGCGGCGATGGCTTCCTGCCGGAACGCCGGTTCACCCCAGCCGGCCTTCAGCCCCTCGATGGAATAGCCGGTGGCGTGCCAGACGCGCGAAAAGCCTGTCCGGGCCTTCTGTGGGTTGACGACTTCTGGCGCGGCGGTGCCGTGGGCTGGCGGTGTCGAATTCATGCGTCGATTGTCGAGCACGACGGTGTCTTTTCGGCGAAGCACGCCGCCTGATCCGTCATTGGCGGCGCCGCGCCAGGTCTGGCTGCACATCGATGAGCCGCGTGCCGGCCCAGGCGTCGTGCCAGAACTGCTGGTCGCGCTGGAATCGGCTGAGCAGCGCCCACAGCACGATCCAGCCCAGCATCAGCACAGTGACCTCGCCTGTCGACAGCTTGAACGGCGCCATGGCGGCCAGCGGCGGCAGAAACCACAGCCACGCCAGCAGGTAACGCAGCAAGGCGCGCGGCCAGCGCACGGGCTGGCCTGCGCGGTCCACCATGCGGATGTGCCAGGTTTTCATGGGCAGGGTCTGACCCTTGGTCCAGAAATAGCCGAAGTAGAGCGCCAGCACGCCGAAGATCAAGGCCTGCAACCCGTGGCGGTTGTCGAGCGCGTGCCGGGTGTTGGTGAGCATGCCGAAGATCAAACCGGGCAGCACGACGACGCCAAACAACAAGGTGCCCTCATACAGCCAACACGCCATGCGGCGGCGCAGCGACGGTGCGCGCATCGATGCGCGCGCGACCGCAGGGTCAGGAGCCGAGTGGGTGACGGATGGGGTCATGCAAAGAAAAGACGCTGCCAAGGTACCGCGCCAGGACAAGGCCGGCGCAGCGTGCGCTAGATCAGCGTGGTTGCGACGCTGACGCTGGCGGCTGGGGCAGCAGTGTATTGCGGTTCACGCGCGGGGCGGGCGGCGTGGCGCTCACCGGCGCACTGGGCGTGGCCGCCGGCACGGGGGCACGCACGGGGCGCAGCAGCCGATCGGCCGGCGCCGGGCGCAGGGCGGGGGCGGCGCCGATCGGTGGCTTGGGCCGGTCGTTGGCCAGGCGCTCGCGCTCCTCGACAGGCAGGGCTTGGTATTCCTCCCACTTGGCGCGCTTCTCGTCGGCTGGCACCTTGCGCACCTCGCCAAAGTTGAGCCGCGCCTGCGTGCGCTGGGCTGGCGTCAGGTTGACCCATTCGGTCATGCGGCTCTGCAGCGTGGACCGCTCCTCAGGCGTCATGCGGTGGTAGTTTTGCGTCAGGGCGACCCACTTGCGCTGCTGGTCGGCGCCCAGGGTGCGCCATGACTTTTCGAGCGGTTGCAGGGCGGCGCGCTGCTCGGCACTCAGGCTGCGCCACTCAATGGCACCCGCCGCGGGTACAGCGGGCAGGCCATCCCCAACACCTTGCGCCCACGCCGGTGCCAGCGCCCAGGTGGACAGCGCAAGGACGAGGGCCGGCAGCAGATAGCGCATTCAGTACGGGAAACTCGATCGGCACCGCAGCTTAACGGCTGGTGCCAGCGCTTTGGGCGCCGGTTTTCAGGTATTGCAGAAAGCCGGGGTCGGCATACGCCTCGGGCGGCAAGTCGTCCGTCAGCAGGGCAGCGTCGAGATCGGCCACCTCCATGGTGCGGTCGTCGTCCTGGATCACATTGATGGCGATCAAGCCGGCCGCCATGACCAGCACCAGCGCCGCCGACGTGAGCCGACCCCAGAAACCCAGTCCGTCGTCGCCAAAGCTCAGCGTGGCGGTGTTGCCATTGCGCGACGCCGCCATGGCGGCGCGCTGGCGCAGCACCGCCGCCGGCTGCTTGCGCCGCGCCACGGCCTGCTCGCGCGCCACCCGCAGGCGCTCGCCGATGTCGTGCGGCAAGCCCTCGGTGCCGGCAGACAGGCGGGCGGCCACGCGCAGGCCGAAGCGGTTTTGCAGGGTATCGGTGTGCAACTGGCGGTAGTTCGTGTTCATGGCAGGATTCCCTTGGCTCTCAATGCCTTGGCCAGCGCCTGGACTGCGCGGGAGCAGTGCGTCTTGACGCTGCCCTCGGAACACCCCATGGCCACCGCCGTTTCGGCAACATCCATTTCCTCCCAGTAACGCATCAGAAACGCCTCCCGTTGACGGTTGGGCAGGGCCTGAATCTGTAATTCGATCTCGTGCAGGATCTGGGCGCGCCGCGTCGAATCCTCGGCGCTCTCGATTTGCTGCGAATCGCTGGCGCCGGCAAAGGCTTCCAGCAGGTCGAAATCACCGTCGCCGTCGGGCGATTCGAAGTCGCTCATGTTCGAGAACACGGCGTTGCGCGTCTTCTGGCGCCGGAAGTAATCCAGCGTGCTGTTCGACAGGATGCGCTGAAACAACAGGGGCAACTCAGCCGCCGGCTTGTCGCCGTAGTGCTCGGCCAGTTTCATCATGCTGTCCTGCACGATGTCCAGCGCCGCGTCCTCGTCGCGTACGTGGTAGACCGAGCGCTTGAACGCCCGTTTCTCGACGCTTTTGAGAAAGTCGGAGAGTTCCTGTTCGGTGGCCAAGAGGTCTGTTGCGGCGGGAAGAGGGCCGGCCACGGTGTGGCCCGGCGGGCGATTTGGGCGCGATTATGGCACCCGGGTCCTGAAGAATTTGGGCGCCGGACGCCGGCAAGCCATGTTGCAGTGCGATAATCCGCACCGCAGTCAAAAAGGCAAACGGGTCACCGTCCGGCGGAAGGCATCTCAAGTCCGCCCATGGCGCGTGGTCTCAAGTCCTGAAGCGGCTCCACAAGGGCTGGCAAGGGGCACCCAAGGTTTTTCGTCAGAGAAATTCTCGAAAGGTTGATCTAAAAATGGAAATCTCCAAAGCCGAGCTCAAGTCGGCCGCAGCCGCATCCGCCGGCAGCGACACATCCGAACTCCGTGGTGCCGAAATCCTCGTCAAGGCCTTGCAGGCCGAAGGCGTGAAGTACGTCTGGGGCTACCCGGGCGGCGCGGTGCTGCACATTTACGACGCTTTCTACAAGCAGGACACCATCCAGCACGTGCTGGTGCGCCACGAGCAGGCAGCGGTGCACGCCGCCGACGGCTACGCGCGCGCCACCGGCGATGTGGGCGTGGCGCTGGTCACCTCCGGCCCCGGCGTGACCAACGCGGTCACCGGCATCGCCACGGCGTACATGGATTCGATCCCGATGGTGATCATCACCGGCCAGGTGCCGACCGCCGCCATCGGGCTGGACGCCTTCCAGGAATGCGACACCGTGGGCATCACGCGCCCGGTGGTCAAGCACAACTTCCTGGTGAAAGACGCGCGCCACGTGGCCGACGTGATGAAAAAGGCCTTCCACATCGCGCGCTCGGGTCGCCCCGGGCCGGTGGTGGTCGACATCCCGAAGGACGTGTCCTTCAACAAGGCCACCTACACCGGCTACCCGGACAAGGTGGAGATGCGCTCGTACAACCCGGTCAGAAAGGGTCACGGCGGGCAGATCCGCAAGGCGCTGCAACTGCTGCTGGGTGCCAAGCGGCCCTACATCTACACCGGCGGCGGCGTGTTGCTGTCCAACGCGACCAACGAGTTGCGCGCGCTGGTCGATTTACTTGGCTTTCCCGTCACCAACACGCTGATGGGCCTGGGCGCCTTCCCGGCCACCGACAAGCGCTTTCTCGGCATGCTGGGCATGCACGGCACGTGGGAAGCCAACAACGCCATGCAGAACTGCGACGTGCTGCTGGCCGTGGGCGCGCGCTTTGACGACCGCGTGATCGGCAACCCCAAGCACTTTGCGCAGAACGACCGCAAGATCATCCACATCGATATCGATCCGTCGAGCATTTCCAAGCGCGTCAAGGTCGACATCCCGATCGTCGGCGACGTGAAAGACGTGCTGACCGAACTGATCGGCATGATCAAGGAAGGCGCGGTGCGCCCCGACGCCGACGCGCTACAAAATTGGTGGCAGCAAATTGAGGGCTGGCGTGCGCGCGACTGCATGAAGTACGATCGCGCGAACCAGGACGTGATCAAGCCGCAGTACGTGATCGAGACGCTGTGGAACATGACCCGGGACGCTGACGCCTACGTCACCTCCGACGTCGGCCAGCACCAGATGTGGGCCGCGCAGTACTACAAGTTCAACGAGCCGCGTCGCTGGATCAACTCGGGCGGCTTAGGCACCATGGGCGTGGGCATTCCCTACGCCATGGGCATCAAGCTGGCCAAGCCCGAGAGCGAGGTGTATTGCGTGACGGGCGAAGGCTCGGTGCAGATGTGCATTCAGGAGCTGTCGACCTGCCTGCAATACAACACGCCGATCAAGATCCTGTCGCTCAACAACCGCTACCTCGGCATGGTGCGGCAATGGCAAGAGATTGAATATTCAGGCCGCTACAGCCACAGCTACATGGACGCGCTGCCCAACTTCGTGAAGCTGGCCGAGGCCTTTGGCCACGTCGGCATGCTGATCGAGCGCCCACAAGACGTGGAGCCCGCGCTGCGTGAAGCGCGCAAGCTCAAGGACCGTACCGTGTTCATGGACTTCCGCACCGACCCGACGGAGAACGTGTTCCCCATGGTGCAGGCCGGCAAGGGCATCACCGAGATGCTGCTGGGCTCCGAGGATTTATAAGAAATAAGCCGCCAGCGCTTGCCTGACAAGCGCGAGCAGCTATTTAATTTGTAGTAGACGATTCTATTGCTCGCCAAGCCCGCCGCTTACCGGCTGCGGGGGAGGGCGACGAAAAGAGGGCTCTGAAAATGAAACACATCATCGCTGTTCTGATTGAAAACGAGGCGGGCGCGCTGTCCCGCGTGGTGGGCTTGTTCTCGGCCCGTGGCTACAACATCGAATCGCTCATTGTCGCGCCGACCGAGGACGAAAGCCTCTCGCGCATGACCATCCAGACGCGCGGCTCCGACGAAGTCATCGAGCAGATCACCAAGCACCTGAACCGCCTGATCGAGGTCGTCAAGGTGGTCGATCTGACCGAAGGCAGCTACATCGAGCGCGAGCACATGATGGTGAAGGTGCGGGCGGTCGGCAAGGAGCGCGAAGAGATCAAGCGCATGGCCGACATCTTCCGCGGCCGCATCATCGACGTCACCGACAAGAGCTACACCATCGAGCTGACCGGCGACCAGGGCAAGCACGACGCCTTCCTCAACGCCATCGACAAGACGGCCATTCTGGAAACCGTGCGCACCGGCGCCAGCGGCATCGGGCGCGGCGAGCGCTTGTTGAAGGTTTGAGCCTGCAGCGCTTGCCAGACAAGCGCGAGTAGCTTTTATTTGTATAGCAACGAGATCATCAAAGGAGAAACCCGTGAAAGTGTTCTACGACAAAGACTGCGACCTGAGCCTGATCAAGGGCAAGACCGTCGCCATCATCGGCTACGGGTCGCAGGGCCATGCGCACGCGCAGAACCTGAACGATTCGGGCGTCAAGGTCGTGGTCGGCCTGCGCAAGGGCGGCGCGAGCTGGCCCAAGGTCGAGAAGGCCGGCCTGAAAGTCGCCGAAGTGGCGGACGCCGTGAAGCAGGCCGACGTGGTCATGATCCTGCTGCCCGACGAGCAGATCGCCAAGGTCTACCGCGAAGACATCGAGCCGAACATCAAGCAGGGCGCGTCGCTGGCGTTTGCGCACGGCTTCAACGTGCATTACGGCCAGGTCGTGCCGCGCGCCGATCTCGACGTGTGGATGGTCGCGCCCAAGGCGCCCGGCCACACCGTGCGCAACACCTACACGCAAGGTGGCGGCGTGCCGCACCTGGTGGCGGTGCACCAGGACAAGACCGGCAAGGCGCGTGACCTGGCCCTCAGCTACGCCATGGCCAACGGCGGCGGCAAGGCCGGGATCATCGAAACCAACTTCCGCGAAGAGACCGAAACCGACCTGTTCGGCGAGCAGGCCGTGCTGTGCGGCGGTACGGTGGAGCTGATCAAGGCTGGCTTCGAAACGCTGGTCGAGGCCGGCTACGCGCCCGAGATGGCCTACTTCGAGTGCCTGCACGAGCTGAAGCTGATCGTCGATCTGATCTACGAAGGCGGCATCGCCAACATGAACTACTCGATCAGCAACAACGCCGAATACGGCGAATACGTGACCGGCCCGCGCATCGTCACCGACGAAACCAAGAAGGCCATGAAGCAGGCGCTGCGCGACATCCAGACCGGCGAATACGCCAAGAGCTTCATCGCCGAAAACCTGGCCGGCGCGCCCACGCTGCAAAGCCGCCGCCGCCTGAACGCCGAGAGCGACATCGAAGTGGTGGGCGAAAAACTGCGCGCCATGATGCCCTGGATCAAGGCCAACAAGCTGGTCGACAAGAGCAAGAACTGACGCACCGCGGCGCGGTGTTTGCACACGGGCCACGCGGTATGCGTGGCCTTTTTGTTTAGATATGCTTTTGATAGCTGCTTGCGCTTGTCCTGCCTGCGCCAGCGGCATTTTTTACCCTTGAAAGTAAAATCGGCACCCATGGTTACCGATCCCGACGAAGTCGTCATCACACGCAAGCGGCGCAAGGGCATCTACGTGCTGCCCAACCTGTTCACGCTGGCGGCGTTGTTTGGTGGTTTCTACGCCATCGTGATGGCGATGAACGGCCAGTTCGACCTGGCCGCCACCGGCATCTTTGCCGCCATGGTGCTCGACAGCCTGGACGGCCGCGTGGCCCGCATGACCGGCACGCAAAGCGCGTTTGGCGAGCAGATGGATTCGCTGTCCGATATGGTCAGCTTTGGCGCCGCGCCAGCGCTGGTGGCCTACGAATGGGCGCTGCGCCCGCTCGGCCGCTGGGGCTGGATCGCCGCCTTTGTCTACTGCGCGTGCGCGGCGCTGCGGCTGGCGCGCTTCAACGTCAACACGTCGGTGGTCGACAAGCGCTATTTCCAGGGCCTGCCGTCGCCGGCGGCGGCGGCGCTGGTGGCCGGCTTCATCTGGCTGACCAGCGCCATGCTGGTGGCGCACCGCGAGGTGCCGATCTTCCGCGCGCTGATCTCGATGTTTGGCGGCGTGCGGGTCGAGCGGGTGGACTTCGCCTGGATCATGTTCGGCGTCACCCTGTTTGCCGGATTGACCATGGTCACCAACATCCCCTACTACAGCTTCAAGGATTTCGGCGGCCGGCGCAGCGTGCCCTTTGCGGTGCTGGTGCTGCTGGCGCTGCTGATCGCCCTCGTCAGCCTGGAGCCGGCGACGTTGCTGTTCGTGCTGTTTGTGGGCTACGCGCTGTCGGGCTACGTCATCTACGTTTGGCGGCGCGCCAAGGGGCATCAGGTGAGCATCGTCAGCACCTCGACCGACGAGCCCGACGAGCGCGGGCTGCACCACGATTGAGGCGGGCACGCGCGGCGAAATTTCCGCTGCGCGTTGCCGATTTCCTGTGCTACATTTGCATCCCCTATGAACAAGTCGCTGGCTCTACTACTGGCAACGCCGAACGGGCGGAGACAGTAGCGCGCGCAACTTTTTCCTTCAAAGGCCCGTTTGCACCCGCAGCGGGCCTTTTTGTTTTGTTCGACCATTTTTCGCTCGCGGGACCTTAAGCGTTCAATCTTGGAGAAGCTTTCATGACCGACCAACTCATCATCTTCGACACCACCTTGCGCGATGGCGAACAGTCACCCGGCGCCAGCATGACGCGCGACGAGAAGCTGCGCATCGCTCGCCAGCTGGAGCGCCTGAAGGTCGACGTGATCGAGGCCGGCTTTGCCGCATCTTCCAACGGCGATTTCGAATGCGTGAAGGCGATTGCCGAGGCGATCAAGGATTCGACGGTGTGCTCGCTCAGCCGCGCCAACGACCGAGACATCGCGCGCGCGGCCGAGGCGCTGAAGGGCGCGGCGCGCGGGCGCATCCACACTTTCAT
>JAGOVZ010000251.1 GCA_018060485.1 Ottowia sp.
TGGTGATGGCGCTGGGCTCCGCCATGGGTGCGCTCGGCGACATCACCATGTTCAGCCTGGGGCGCTGGCGCGGCGCGGCGGTGCTGGCGCGCTGGCCGCGCCTGCTGGGCTATCAGGAACGGTTGAACCGCCTGCTGGCGGGCTGGGGCGCCGGCGTGGTGGTGGGCCTGCGCTTCATGTACGGCATGCGCATTGCGGGGCCGATTCTGCTGGGCATGTCGGACTTGCCGTGGCCGCGCTTTCTGGCCTTCAACCTGCTGGGCGCGGCGTTGTGGGGCCTTGGGGTGGCCGGTGCCGGCTGGCTGTTCGGCCACGCGGCCGAGGCGCTGCTGGGTGAGGTGCACGATGCCGAGAAATGGATCGTGCTGGCGCTGGTGGCGCTGCTGGGCGGCGTGGCGCTGTGGCGCTGGTGGCGCCATCGCGCCTGACGAGAATTCAAGTCATTTAGGCCGCTGGCGCTTGTCTGGCAAGCGCGAGCAGCTATCAATACGGAAGCATCCTCAGGTCCTGGCCACCTCGCGCAGCGTGACGAACTCTTCCGCGCTGGTCGGGTGGATGCCGATGGTGGCGTCGAACTGGGCCTTGGTGGCGCCGCATTTCAGCGCCACGGCAAAGCCCTGCACGATCTCGCCGGCATCGGCGCCCACCATGTGCAGGCCGACCACGCGGTCGGTGGCGCTGTCCACGATCAGCTTGACCAGCGTGCGCTCGCCCCGGCCCGACAGCGTGTGCCTGAGCGGCTTGAAATCGCTGCGAAACACCTGGATGGCGCTGAATTTCTCGCGCGCCTGCGCTTCGGTCAGGCCCACGGTGCCGACCGGCGGGTGGGTGAAGATGGCGGTCGGGATGTTGTCGTAATCCATGCTGCGCAGCGCCTTGCCGGGCGCCGGGCCGAACAGGTGATCCACCAGCGCCATGCCTTCGGCCAGCGCGACCGGCGTCAGCTCCATGCGGCCGACCACATCGCCCAGCGCGTAGACGCCGGGCACGCTGGTGGCGAAATTCGCATCGACTTCGATGGTGCCGTCGCTGGCCTGCTTCACGCCGACTTCCGCCAGGCCCAGCCCCTCGACGTTCGGCCGGCGGCCGGTGGCGTACAGCACCACGTCGGCTTCGATCACGGTGCCGTCGCTCAGCACCACCTGGCGCGCGCATTCGGCGCCGGGGGCGATGCGCGCCACGTCGCAGTGCACGCGCACGTCGACGCCGGCCTTGCGCATCTCGTCGGCTGTGAAGTCGCGCACTTCGTCGTCGAAGCCGCGCAGGATCTGCTCGCCGCGGTACAGCAGGGTCGTTTGCGCGCCCAGGCCATGGAAGATGCTGGCCATCTCGCAGCCGATGTAGCCGCCGCCCACCACCACCAGGCGGCGCGGGAAGTCGGGCAGGTCGAACATGTCGTCGGAAGTGACGACGAGCTCGTGCCCTTCCACCTCGGGCACCGAGGGCGTGCCGCCGGTGGCAATCACGATGTTGGTGGCCGTGTGCCGCGTGCTGCTGCCGTCGGCGGCGGTGACTTCCACCGTGTGCGCATCGACCAGGCGCGCGTGGCCTTGCAGCCGTTGCACGCCGGCGTTGAGCATCAGCCCGTCGTAGATGCCGTTCAGGCGCGTGATCTCCTTGGCGCAGTTGGCCTTGAGCGTGGGCCAGTCGAGCGTCGGGCCGTGCGCCAGTTCCCAGCCGAAGCCGCGCGCCTCGACAAACGCCTCGGCGTAGTGCGCCGCGTAGCTGTAGAGCTTTTTCGGGATGCAGCCGACGTTGACGCAGGTGCCGCCCATGCGCCCGCTCTCGGCCATGCCCACGCGCACGCCGCGCGATGCCGCCATGCGCGCCGCGCGCACGCCGCCGGAGCCGCCGCCGATGACGTACAAATCGAAATCAAAAGTCTGCTGGTTGGTCATCGGCCGATTGTCCGGCAGGGCGCAATGGCGAGGCGCGCGGCGGGTTAAACATGACCTCGCTTCGCTCAATGACCGGCGCTGGCGCGCCATGACAAATGACAAAGTGCATCTTGCGGCGCAGCGGTTTTGTCATTTGTCATGCGCTCGTCAAAGCGCGGTCATTTGTCATGGTGGTTTGCGCGGCGGCGCCGTCTTCGCCACCGCGCCACGCACCTGGATGCGGCGCTCGTCGTGCACGCGGCCTTGCGCGTCGCGCAACTGCACCACGTGGCGGCCGGGCCAGGGCAGCCATTGGGCGCGCGCGCCGCTGCCGATGGGGCGGTCGTCAATCCACCAGCGCAGTTGCGCGGCGGGCGCGCCGCCGGCGTCGGCCAGCAGGGTCAGGCGCTGGCGCGCGGGCGGGATGTCGGGGTCGAGCGCGAGGATGGTGCCGTCTTGCGGCGCGCTGATGCGCGGGGCGTTGTCCTGCGCCGTGGTTTTAATGTCTTTTAGGCCGCCAGCGCTTGCCTGGCTTGCGCGAGCAGCTCCGCTATCCATAGCAAAAAGCGTTTGTTCGGTGCCGGGCAGAAACCACTCGTCGCGCGCGGCTTCGAGCGTGTCGCCAAAGCGCACCGGCTGGCGCACCAGGCCCGCGGGCGGCGCCGGCGCGCGCGACGGGGTGCGCGCGTGCAGGTGGCGCATCAGCGCGGCCCACACGGGCGCGGCGCCGCTGGTGCCGCTGACGTCCCACATCGCCGCGCCGCTGGCGTTGCCGACCCACACGCCGACGGTGTAGCGCGCGCTGCTGCCCACGGCCCAGTTGTCGCGCATGTCCTTGCTGGTGCCGGTTTTCACGGCGGTCCAGAAGCGCGTGGCCAGGATCGAATCGGTGCCGAAGGTGCGCGCGCGGGCGTCGCGGTCGGCCAGGATGTCGGTGACGATGAAGGCGGCGGCGGGGTCGATGGCGGGGGTGCACGCGGTGCGGCTCCCTCGCCCGCTGGCGGGAGAGGGTAGGGGTGAGGGCAAGGCTGCGCCCCCGTTGGTCGCCGCGCCCCTCACCCCAGCCCTCTCCCCAGAGGGGCGAGGCAGCAAGACCGGCGTCAGTCGCACGGGGCACAAATTGCCCCCATTCGTCAACGCACGAAACGCATTGGTCAAGTTCAGCAGGCTGACCTCGGCGCTGCCCAGCGCCAGGCTGTAGCCGTAGTAGTCGCCGCCTTCCTTCAGCGGAATGCCGAGGGCGCCCAGCTGGCGGCGGAAGGCTTCGGGCGACACCATGACCAGCGTGCGCACCGCCGGCACGTTGAGCGAGGCGGCCAGCGCGGTGCGTGCGGAGACGTGCCCTTTGAAGCTGCGGTCGTAGTTCTGCGGGATGTACAGGCCGCTGGCGGTTTGCAGGTGCGCGGGCGAATCGTCGAGCAGGCTGGCGGCCGTCAGGCGCCGCTCGGCAATGGCCTGCGCGTACAAAAACGGCTTGAGCGTGCTGCCGGGCTGGCGCTCGGCGGTAACGCCATCGACTTCGGCGGCCTGGCTCAATTCGCCGGTGGAGCCGACCCAGGCCAGCACCTCGCCGCTGGCGTTGTCGAGCACCACCACGGCGCCGTCGGCCACGTTGCGCCCGCGCAG
>JAGOVZ010000252.1 GCA_018060485.1 Ottowia sp.
CTGCGCCACGGCCGCGGGCGGGCCCTTGAGCCAGCTGCCGGCGCTGTCATAGGCGGCGGCCGCGACGCGGCCTTCGGCGGCGTTGACGCCCTCGATGGTGAGGGTCAGGTCGGCGGCGTGGGCCGAACATGCGGCGGCCAACGCGAGCGCGCCAGCGGCGCGGCAGACGAAAGAAGCAAAAACCATGGCGAACCTCCTGGGGCAGTGATCGGTGGGCGGGGCCGGCTGAACCGGCCCTTGGGGATCACTGTCGGGGTTCGTGCGCGCGCTGGCGAGCGCCGTGCGACGAAATGCGGCGGGCGCGACGCGAAATGCCGCCCGCGCCGGCGGGGCGTGTCAGCCCTTGGCCTTCATCCGCGCCAGCATCTGCTCAGTATTGGTCTTGCGATCCGCATTCACCTGCTGCACCGCCGGGCGCTCGCCGATGCGCTTGAGGTAGTCCTTCACCGGCAGGCCGGCCAGCATGTCTTGGCCATAGACGATCTTCGTGGCGCTGGCCACCAGCGGCAGGTGCACGGCGGCGGCGCAGTCGGCCAGGGTGAAAGTGTCGCCGGCGATGAAGGGCGAGAACTTGGCCAGCTGGCCGAAGCCGGCGATGTGTTTCTCAAGCTGGGGTTTCAGCTTGTCTTTCAGCCCCTCGCTCACCTTGCCGCCAAAAAAGGCCTCGGGGTACAGGTTGCGCGCCACCAGTTCCAGGTGCAGCTCGATGTAGCGCACCAGCTCGCGCACGCGGGCGGCGGCGTAGGCGTCGGCGGGCAGCAGCGGGTGTTGCGGGTACTTGGCTTCGATGTATTCCAGCAGGATGGTCGATTCGGACAGCGGGCCGTCGTCGGTGTGGGCGTAGGGCACCTTGCCGATGGGGCTGGCGGCGGGGTCGGTCTCGCCGATCCAGGCCAGTTCTTCCTCGAACGGCACGCCTTTTTCCAGCAGCGCCAGCTTGACCTTGTTGTAGTAGTTGCTGGCGGCAAAGCCGCAGAGCTTGAGCATTCGGTGTCTCCTCGGGGTGGGCAAAGAGCGCGAGCGTAGCGCGGCAACGGCGCGGCGGCAGTCGCCGAGCGGACGATAATCCCGCCCATGCTGCCGCGCCGCCTGCACCACCTCATCGCCCGCCTGGCGCTGGCGTGGTTCGCGCTGGCGCTGGGCGTGGCCGCCGCGTCGCCGCTGGTGCAGCCGCGCGCCATGCAACTGGTGTGCAGCGCCGAGGGCGGCGTCAAGCTGATGCTGGTGCAGCCGGGCGAAGGCGGGGTCGACGTCGGCGCGCACCAGCTCGATTGCGCGCTGTGCCTGATCGGCAACGCACCGCCGCCGCCACGGGTGGGCGCGGTGCTGGACATGGCGCCGCTGATGCAAGCGCCAGCCACCGCGTACGCCGATGCGCCACGTCACGCCCAAGCCGCCGCGCCGCTGCCTGCGCGCGGGCCGCCGCTTCTCTGATGCTTTTGTTTTGATAGCTGCCAGCGCTTGATACACAAGCACTGGCGGCCTGTTTGATTCATAAACGCGGCCGTGTGCCGCCGTTGCTGGCATTGGAGAGAGAGCACATGATCACCACCACCCCTTTCAAGACCCTGGCCGCCGCCTTGCTGCTGGCCGCCACCGCCACGCACGCGCTGGCGCAGGACGCCGTCAAGGTCGAGGGCGCCTGGGCGCGCGCCTCGGTCCCCGGGCAGAAGGCCACCGGCGCCTTCATGACGCTCACGGCGCCCGCCGCCACGCAGCTGGTCGGCGTCAGCTCGCCCGCCGCCGGCGTGGCCGAGGTGCACGAGATGGCCATGCAGGGCGACGTGATGAAGATGCGCGCCATCGAATCGCTCGCGCTGCCGGCCGGCCAGCCGGTGCAGCTCAAGCCGGGCGGCCACCACATCATGCTGCTCGATCTGAAGGCGCCGCTGGCCGAGGGTGCCACGGTGCCGCTGACGCTGCTGTTCAAGGACGCGGCGGGCAAGTCCGGCAAGATCGAACTGCAGGTGCCGGTGCGCGCGCTCACCAGCCCGGCCGCCCCCGCTGGCGGCCACGGCCACAAGCACTGAGCGGCGCGGCAGGCCCGCCCAGCGCTGCCGAAAAGGGAGCGCGCCAGCCGCCGCTTTCGGGTAAGCTGGGCGCACCCCTGTTCAGAAAGGCGCTGCCATGAGTGATGCCAACGCGTTCGATTTCGGCAAGTTCATCCCCGGGTTCGACTTTTTGCAGAAGCTGTCCGCGAGCGCGCGGGGCGCGGGCGGCGCGGCCCCCGGGCTGCACAGCTGGGTGGCGCCCACCGTCAGCGTCGATGAGCTCGACAAGCGCATCAAGGAATTGAAAGCGGTGCTGTTCTGGCTGGAGCAGAACGGCACCGCGCTCAAGGCCACCATCCAGGCACTTGAAGTGCAGAAGATGACGCTGGCCGCGCTGGCCGGCATGAACCTGAACATGGCCGAGGTCGCCAAGGCCTTCACCGTGCCCACGGGCGGCGCTGGCACCACGGCCGCGCCGCCGGCCGAACCGCCCAGGCCCGAAGGCTGGCCGTACGCCACAGCGCCCATGCCGGCTTCGGCGGCCAAACCAGTCGAAGATGAACCCGCCGCTTCGCCCGCCGAGCCGCCGGTCGAAGCCGCCCCGGCCCCCGCGCCGCCGCCTGCAGCCCCCGCGCGCAAGCGCAGCAAGACCGCTGCCGCCTCGCCCGCGCCCACAGCCGCCGCCGGCCTGGCCGACCCCATGCAATGGTGGGGCGCGCTCACCCAGCAGTTTCAGCACATCGCCGCCAACGCGATGCGCGACGCCTCGCGCGCGGCAGCGACCACCGCGGCAGACGCCGCCGCAAATACTCCTGATTCAATAGCTGCTGGCGCAGGTCAGACAGGCGCCAAGGCCTCAAAACGCCCTGCACAAAAGGCCACCGCCAAACGCCCGGCGAAGAAGGCCGCCGCCAAGAAACGCGCCGCGCCCGCCGCGAAGAAGGCGGCCAAGCAGACCGCGAAAAAGGCGCCGACCAAGAAAGCCGCCCCCAAGGACAGCGCGCCCAAATCCGCCCTCGGCTGGCCGCTGCCGCCGCCCTTCAAGCTGGGCCGCTGACGCGGCGCGGCGGCGCACGCCATGACATGACGACCACGCTGTTCCCCACCGGCCACGCCACCCACCCGCAATGGCGCATGGCCTGCGCCCTGGTGCTGGCGCAGCTGCGCGCGCAAATGGCGCTGCCCGGCCACGCCAGCGCGCCCACGCTCGGGCTGCTCTACATCACCGACGCCTACGCCGCCGCCGCGCGCGACATCCTAGACCACCTGCAGGCCGAGCTGCCCGAAGTCACCGACTGGGCCGGCACCGTCGGCGTCGGCGTGTGCGCCAGCAACGCCGAATACATCGACGAGCCGGCGCTGTCCGTCATGCTGTGCGATCTGCCCATCGACCAGTACCGCGTGTTCTCCGGCGTCGCGCCGCTGGCCGCTGGCCTCGGCTTCACGCCGCACACCGCGCTGGTGCACGCCGACGCGCAAACGCCCGACGTGGCCGAGTTGATCGCCGA
>JAGOVZ010000253.1 GCA_018060485.1 Ottowia sp.
TTCGTGCTGGCGCTGGGCGTGGCGCTGCTGGGGCCGTGGCTGGCCGGCTGGACGTGGCTGACCGCCATCTACAAGGCGCTGGTGCTGCTGGTGATTGCCTGCCCGTGCGCGCTGGTGATTGCCACGCCGGTCACCGTGGTCAGCGCGCTGGCCAACGCGGCGCGGCGCGGCGTGCTGGTCAAGGGCGGGGTGTATCTGGAAAATGCGCGCCGACTGAAGGCCGTGGCGCTCGACAAGACCGGCACGCTGACCGAGGGCAAGCCGGTGCTGGTGGCGTCTGAAATACTATCGAAAACAGAGCTGTCAGCGTATGTCCTGCCTGCGGCGGCGGCACTTTCGGCGCAAAGCGATCACCCCGTGTCGCGCGCCATCGCGCAGGGGCTGGCGTCTCAGGACGTGACCGCCGGCGAAGTGACGCAGTTCATCGACCGCCCCGGCAGCGGTGTCGAAGGCGTGGTCAGCGGCCAGCGGCTGCGCCTGGTCAGCGTGCGCGCGCTGGAGGGCACCGATTTCGTCACGGCCGAGCTGACCGAGCGCCTGGCCGTGCACCAGGCGGCGGGCCGCAGCGTGTCGCTGCTGGTGTCGGACACGGAAGTGCTGGCGCTGTTTGCCGTTGCCGACACGCTGAAAGACCACGCGCCCGAAGCCGTGCGCGAGTTGCACGCGCTGGGCGTCAAGACCGTGATGCTCTCCGGCGACCACGCCGCCGCCGCACAGGCCGTGGCCGCCGCTGCCGGCGTGGCCGAAGCGCACGGCCAGCTGCTGCCGGCCGACAAGCTGACCCGCATCGCCGAGCTGCAAGCGCGCTCAGGTCCCACCGCGATGGTCGGCGACGGCATCAACGACGCGCCCGCGCTGGCCGCCGCCGACATCGGCATCGCCATGGGCGCCGCCGGCACCGACACCGCGATGGAAGCGGCCGACGTGGTGGTGATGAACGACGATTTGCGCCGCCTGCCCGGGCTGATCCGCCTGTCGCGCCGCACGCACGCGGTGCTGTGGCAGAACATCGCGCTGGCGCTGGGCATCAAGGCGGTGTTTCTGGTGCTGGCGCTGGCCGGCAGCGCGACCATGTGGACGGCCGTGTTTGCCGACATGGGCGCCAGTTTGATCGTGGTGGCCAACGGGTTGCGGCTGCTGCGGGCGCGGACAGAGGCGTGAGCTGCGCTGGATCGCTATCATAAAGATAGCTGTTGGCGCTTGTTTGAAAAGCGCCAGCAGCTCTTTTAGCTGGATCTTCAACAATCCAACTCCGTTCGTCCTGAGCCTGTCGAAGGATTCGGCGTTAGAGAAATGGGCTTCGACAGGCTCAGCCCGAACGGATGGGGAGCGTTGGCTTGTTCATGGCATCAGCTGTGTAGAGATCAATCGTGCCGGCGCCTCACGGCCGCCACAGCGGATACGGGTTCAGCGCCTCGCCTTTCCACCAGCGCTTGTCGGGCCCCAGCTTGAAGACGGCAAAGTGCAGGTGCGGCGCATCCGCGCTGGCGTTGCCGGTGTGGCCGACGTAGCCGATCAACTGGCCGCGCTTCAACATCTGGCCTTCCTTCAGGCCGTCGGCGTAGCGCTGCAGGTGGGCGTAGTAATAGGCGTACTGCTCGCTGGGGTCGAACTGGTAGATCGTGGTGCCGCCGCCGCCCGCGCTCCAGAACAGCTTGGCGATGCGCCCGTCTTCCACCGCCAGCACCGGCGTGCCCTCGGCCGCCATGATGTCGATGGCGTCGTGGCGCCGCGCGCCGCTGGCGCGCGCGTCGGTGTAGGTGTCGCGCAACTGCGCCGGCAGCACGCCCTGCACCGGCAGCGTGAGTTGGCGCGCGGCCAGGCGCGCAGTGTCTTCGGGCAGCGGGCGCGCGTCGCTGGCCCGGGCCGCCGCTTCGGCCGCCTGGCTGGCGGCATCGCGCGCGGCGCTGGCCGCATCGCGTGCACGGGCGTCAGCCTCGCGCTTGGCCTTGTCAGCTGCTTCGGCGGCCGTCGGGGTGCCGTCGGCACTGGGAGCCGGCGCGGGGGGCGCGGGCTGCGAGGCCGGCGTACGCGGCGGCGTCGGTGCCGAGGCGGGCCGCTCGACCCAGAACGGCGCCTCGGCGCGGCGCAGCGCATACGTCGCGCCCAGCAGCAACAGCCCCAGGACGGCGAACCAGCCCAGCGCCTGACCCAGGGTGCCGGCGCGGCGGCGGCGTGCCAAGCTCTCCAGCTCCTCTTGGCGGCGTCAGGCCTTGACGTCCACCTTGGCGCCGACTTTGACGATCTTGGCCAGCCGCTCGGCGTCCCAGTTGGTCAGGTGGATGCAGCCGTTGGTCTCGGAATGGCCGACCTTGGCCGGCTCGGGCGTGCCGTGAATGCCCCAGTGCGGCTTGGTCAGGCCGAGCCAGATGGTGCCCACCGGGTTGTTGGGGCCAGGCGCAATCTCCACCTTCTCGGCGTCCTTCGGTGCCGTCTTGAGCAGCGCCGGGTTGTAGGTGAAGCTGGGCATGTCGACCGCGTTCTTGATCGCCATTTCGCCCAGCGGCAGCGGGTCGTTCTTCTCGTTGCCTATGCTGATCGGAAAGCCCGCGGCCGGCTTGCCGTCCTTGTCCAGCACGAACAGCACGCGCTCGCCCTTGTCGATTTCGATGCGCTGGCTGGCGCGCGTGGGCGCTTTGCTGTCCAGCACGTTGGGCACCACGATCTCGGTGCCGGCAGCCAGCTTCTTGCCCGGGTTCAGGCGCTGCAGGTAAGACGGCCCGACGTGAAAGCGCTCGGCCAGCGCCTCGTCCAGCGACTGGTACGACAGCGCCTTGAGCTTGGCGCGCTCGGCCATGTCGGTGGGCGTTTTCTCGAACGGGCCGGCGGCGTCCTTGTCGGTCACCGTGTACTTGGTCAGGTAGGCATCGGGGCTGGCCTCGCGCAGCGACTTCCAGGTGTCGGCGTCGATGACGCCGCTTTCCTTCAGCCCGTTCGAGCGCTGGTAGGCCTTGACCATGCGCTGCATGTTCTTGCCGAAGCCGCCGTCGATCTCGCCAGGCGAGAACCAGGCGCGGTCCAGCAAGATCTGCGCGCGCGCCACGGCCGCGCCGCGGCTGCCCATCTTGAGCGCCGGGCTGTCGGTGGCGGCGTTGAAGGCGTCGAAATCCAGCGTTTCGCTGGCGGCCGCCTTGACGGGCTTCTTGGCCCAGGCGGGCAGGGCGGACAAGGCGGCGCCGGTCAGCACCAGGCGGCGGGACAGTGACATGGGATGGCTCCTGCGAGGCTTGTTTTGAAACAAGCCCGCAGTCTGCGATGTGCCGGTCTTGCCGCGCGTAGGAAACCGCCGGCTTCGCCCGGCGGCGCAAGGCGCATGCGCGCACGAAAAAGCCCGCGGCCGTTTCCGGGCGCGGGCCATGGGCTGGCGGGGTGAAGCTTATTTTTTCGTGACCACGCGCACCATGTCCAGGCAGCGGTTGGAATAGCCCCACTCGTTGTCGTACCAGCTCACCAGCTTGACGAAAGTG
>JAGOVZ010000070.1 GCA_018060485.1 Ottowia sp.
GGCCAGCAGCCGGGGCGCGTCGCGGCCGAAGACATCACCGAGTTCGATTCGGTCGGCTTCGCGCTCGAAGACTATTCCGCCCTGCGCTTCATGCACGCCGCCGCGCTGGAGCTGGGTTTGGGCGAGCGCATCGCGCTGGTGCCGGAGATGGACGATCCGAAGGATTTGATGGGGCTGCTGCGGCTGCCGGCCACGCCGGATCGGCATTCGCCGCACCAGCCGTTGGCGACGCGCGCCGCGGCAACCGCATGATTTGAGGTATTCCGATCAAATCAGCCGCTTGCGCACGCGGGGCCAGCGCAAGCAGCTCTCAAATTTGCACTTCATTTAGCCTGGGTAGAGCGCAGCGAAACACAGCTTGAGTCACCGCGTCACCGCTGGGTTTCACTTCGTTCTACCCAGCCTACGGGCTGACGTTGACAGATCAAATCAGCCGCTGGCGCAGGATTGGCAAGCGCGAGCAGCTCTCAAACTTGCAGCAAAACGCCTGACGTTTCGGTGCGCTCGCCGTCGCGCGCACCGCGTCAAGGGCGTGGCTTGATCTGAACAGCAGGCTGCACCACATCCATCCGCCGCCTGATCCGCGCCGCTTCGGCCGCATCGCCGCGCTCATCCGCCAGCCGCGCCTGCACCCCCAGCCAGGCCAGCAGCGGGCGGCGCCAGCCCTGGTGCGATGCGGTTTCAACCGCTTGCGCGGCGGTGTCGGGCGTGGCGCGGCTTTGGCGCAGCAGCACGCCGGCGGCGACCAGGCGGGCGGCGGGATCTTCGATGCCGGCCACGCTGGCGCCGCCCGCAGCAATCGCGCGGTGCTGCGGCGGCAGCAGCGCGGCGTCTTGCGCGCTGACCTGGCCGGCCAGGTAGTGGGCGTAGGCACGCTCGGCGTCGCTGGCGTCGGCGCGCAGTGGCTCGAAGCCTTCGCAGGGACCAAACTCCAGGCTGGCCACGCGCGCGGCGCAGCGGGTCAACTCGATGCGCGCCACCAGATCGGCGCGGCCGGTGCGGGCGACTTCCGCGCGCGCCAGCGCGAATTCGCGCGCCTCGATGCGCGTGTTGCCGCTGAAATAGGCTTCGGTAAAGCGCTCGGCATGGCCGACGGCGTTGATGCTCCAGTCGGGCACCTTGGGGCCGCTTTCGCAGCCAGCGATCAAGCCGCACGCTACCAATAAAAGAGCTGCTTGCGCTTTCCAGACAAGCGCTGGGCGGCTATTTGACTTGGATTGACGAGGATGCGCCAACCCCTCACCCCTGCCCGCTCCCCAAAGGGGCGAGGGAGAAAAACCCGCCAATTTGGCTGGACGTGTAGTCACGGCAGCTTGACCTCTTTTTCTTTCGGCGCGAAGGGCCATTTGCGATTCAGCTCGGTGATCAGCGCGTCGATCTTGAGCAGGCTGCTTTCGACGTCGGCACGCAGGTCGCCCAGGTTGGTCGTGGCCTGGTTGGCGTTGCTGGCCACGCCCTGCACTTCCTTCAGCACGCCGTCGATCTTGACCACCGTCTGCCGCACATCCTGCAGCAGCGTGTTCAGCTGGCGCACGGCGGCCTGGGCGTCGGTGACAAGGCCGTCCTTGCCCAGCACCTGCGTGTCGGCCTTCTTGACCACGCCGTCCACGCGCACGGCCACGGTGTCGAGGTTTTTTACCAGCTGATTGGTGCGGTCTAGCAGCTCGGCCACGCGTTTCGAATCGGCCTCGTTGCCGGTGACGGCCGCCATCAGCCCGCCCTTGGCGCTGTTGAGCCGGCCGGTGAAGGTACGGATTTCGGTCAGCGTGCCGGCCAGGGCCGATTCGGCTTCGGTCAGGCGGTTCAGGTTTTGCAGCACGTCGCGCGCGTCGGCCACCATCTTGGGGATTTCGGCCGACACATCGCCGCGCAGCACGATGCGTTCGCTGCCGGGCGGCAGCGGCGGGTCGTCCAGCACGCCGGTGAAGGCGCGCAGGCGCGAGGCGCCGACGAGGCCTTTTTCGAGCGTGAACACGCTGGACGTACGCAGCCAGTGCGCCGACCTCACCGGCACATCGACGTGGATGCGCACCGTGCCAGCCTCGACCAGCTCAATACGGCTGACACGACCGATGGGAAAGCCGGAAAAGGTCATGTCCATGCCGACCACGACGCCTTCGGAATCGTCCGCCGCGAGGTAGAGCTTTTGCGTCGCCTCGAAGGCGCCGCGCACCCACATCAGGTACAGCACCGAGGCGCCGATGAGCAGCGCCATCAGGATCAGCAACAGCGCGGCGCGAAATTCCAGCGCGCGCTGTGATCGGCGGCTGGCGGGCGGCAGCTCGCCCCGCGCGTCAGCCGGTTCGCCGTCGCCCGGCAAGGGTGGCGCTTGCGGTTCGGGCAGCGCGGGCGGCGTGGGGTCTTGCGGCGTCGTCATCGGGGCTTCAATAGTAATTGCCGATCAGCGACGCAATCTCAATCACCAGCATCAGCACGAACATCTGCACCAGGCCCTGCAGCTCGACGCTGGTGCGTGAGGCGCGGCGCGGAATGTCGCGCAGCGCGTTGGCCACCGGCAGCAGCGCCACGGCAATGGCGAACAGCAGCGTCTTCATGCTGAAGATCAGCGACACCACCGGGTTGAAGATGTTGCCCACCGCGTGGTTGTACGAGGGCACGCCGGCCAGCGTGAAGCCGTGCACCGCGATGTAGGCCAGCACCAGCGACAAAAAGCAGCTGAGCGCCGCCAGCAGCAGCACGGCAAACAGGCCGGCCAGCACGCGCGGCAGCACTTCGTGGCTGAGCGGCTCGACGCCGCGCTCGCGCAGGGCTTGCAGCGCGCCGCTGCGGCGCAGCTTGTACAGCTCGGAACCGCCGGGAATGGTGTATTCAACCGCCACGAACAGCGCCGCGATGAGCGGAATCAGCTCCAGCACCAGCACGCGCACCACGGCGTCCAGCGCGTATTGGGTCAGGCCATAGGCAAAGGCGGTCACCACCAGGATGCGGATCAGCACCACGTTGAACAAGGCCATCAGCGTGGTGAAACCCGGCAGGCCCGGCCCGGCGGCGTGGTAGATCTGGCGCAGCACGGCGCCGCGCGCCTCGGCACCGTAGCTGGACGGCGAAAACGCCAGCACCGCCAGTTGCGCGCCGATGAACACCACCGTCCACCAGCCGAACAACCAGCGCAGCACGCCCTGCCCCAGCCCGATCAGCCAGCCGTAGAGCGAAAACCCGGTGGTCATGGCGCGGCATGATACCCGTGGGGCCAGGCGATACCCCGGCCCTCGCGGACAGTCGCCAAGGTGTCACGGACGCGCTTTAGAGGATTAGTCCCACTGCTTTTTGACCGACGCTGCGTTATATTGCACTGCAACACTTCGTCACCGAACCTCTCATGCTCTATCAAATCTACGAAGCGCAACGCTCCCTGCTGGAGCCGTTCGCGGACATGGCGGATGCGGCTTCCAAGCTGTACGGCAATCGGCACACGCTGCTGGGCCAGATGCCGATGGCGCAGCGCGTGTCGGCCGCCTACGCGCTGTTTCACCGGCTGGGCAAGGATTACGAGAAGCCCGAGTTCGGCATCCGCAAGGTCGATGTCGACGGCGTCGAAGTCGCCATTGACGAGCGCGTCGAGCTGGACATGCCGTTTTGCCAGCTGCTGCGCTTCAAGCGCTTCTCCGACGATCCGGCCACGCTGGAAAAGCTCAAGGGCCAGCCGCCGGTGCTGATCGTGGCGCCGCTGTCGGGCCACTACGCCACGTTGCTGCGCGACACCGTGCGCACCATGCTCGAAGGCCACAAGGTCTACATCACCGACTGGAAGAACGCCCGCATGGTGCCGCTGTCAGAGGGTGAATTCCACCTGGACGACTACGTCAACTACGTGCAGGAGTTCATTCGCCACCTGCAGGGCAAGTACGGCAACTGCCACATCATCAGCGTGTGCCAGCCGACGGTGCCGGTGCTGGCCGCCGTGTCGCTGATGGCCAGCCGCGGCGAGCAGACGCCGATCACCATGACCATGATGGGCGGCCCCATCGACGCGCGCAAGTCGCCGACTGCCGTCAACAACCTGGCCACGCAGCGCAGCTACGAATGGTTCGAGAACAACGTGATCTTCCGCGTGCCGCAGAACTACCCGGGCGCCGGTCGCCGCGTGTACCCCGGTTTTCTGCAGCACACCGGCTTCATCGCCATGAACCCGGACCGGCACGCCAGCAGCCATTACGACTACTTCAAGGACCTGATCAAGGGCGATCAATCCAGCGCCGAGACGCACCGCAAGTTCTACGACGAATACAACGCCGTGCTCGACATGGACGCCGACTACTACCTGGAAACGATCAAGACCGTGTTCCAGGACTTCAAGCTGGTCAACGGCACTTGGGACGTGCGCTCGCCCGACGGCAAACTTGAGCGCGTGCGCCCGCAAGACATCACCGCCACCGCTCAGATGACCGTCGAGGGCGAGCTGGACGACATCTCCGGCTCCGGCCAGACCAAAGCCGCGCACGCGCTGTGCAAGGGCGTCGAGCGCCGCGAAGGCGATCACCTGGAGGTCAAGGGTGCCGGGCATTACGGCATCTTCAGCGGGCGCCGCTGGCGCACCGTGGTGTACCCGCAGGTCAAGGCCTTCATCGCCGACTACCACGCCAAGGCGGTGGCCAAGGCCAGCGAGCCGGCCAGCGCCGCCGCCAGTCCATCGCAAGTCGCCAGGGCGCAGCAGCGCGCGGCGGATGCGCTGGGCCAGCTGCGGCTGGACGATCTGGGCGATGTGGCGCCTGATTTGGCCAAGGCGCCCGCGCCCCAGCGCACGCCGGTCAAGCGCGCTGCAGCCAAGAAAGTGGCCGCACCGCGCGGCAAGGCCGCTGCGGCTCCGGCCAGGCTTGCAGCCAAGGCGCCCGTCAGCGCCGCCGCCAAGCGTGCTGCACCCGGCGCACGCGCCACCACCCCCCGTGGCAATGGCCGCGCACGCCAAAGCTGAAGGCCGGGCGATGATCAGCCACCGCGCCCGCCTTGGCGGGCGTTGTCTTTTCAGGCGTTGACAAGGCATGGGCGCGACGACCGATCAACTGCTGGCCGCGTTGCCGCAGACGCAGTGCACGCGCTGCGGCTACCCCGATTGCGCGGCCTACGCAAACGCCATGGCGGGCGGCGACGCGGCCATCAACCAATGCCCGCCCGGTGGCGCCGAGGGCGTGGCGCGCCTGGCGGCCATCACGGGGCAAGCCATCATTCCGCTCAACCCGGTCAACGGCAGCGAAGGGCCGCGCCATGTGGCCTGGATCGACGAGGACTGGTGCATCGGCTGCACCTTGTGCATCAAGGCCTGCCCGGTCGATTGCATCGTGGGCGGCAACAAGCGGATGCACACAGTCATCGAAGCGCAATGCACGGGCTGTGAACTGTGCATTCCGGTCTGCCCGGTCGATTGCATCGCGCTGGAAAACGTCACCGGCGAGCGCACCGGCTGGGCTGCCTGGTCAGCGAAAGACGCCGACAGTGCCCGCGCGCGCTATGAATTCACGAGCTGGCGGCGCAAGCGGGACGAGCGCCGACACGCCGAAACACTTGAAAAAAAGGCGCAGGACAAACTCGCCCGCCTGCCCGAATTGACCAAGAGCGCCAGCGGCCCCGAACTCGACCGCAAGCGCGCCATCATCGAAGCGGCATTGGCGCGGGCGCGCGCCCAGCGCGGCGACTGAAGTCGCGCGCCGCGTCAGCGCAGGCTGGCGTTGATCTTGTCCAGCGCCGCCGTACCTGGGCACAGGTCGGCCGCGCCCAGGCTGTTCAGCGGCCGCGCGCTGGTGTTCAGCGCCGTGTGCAGGTCGCCTGCCTCGCCTTCCACGTACAGCAGACCCGTCAGCAACTCGCCTTCGGCCGCACGGGCGTGCATGTACGACATCGCCACCACGCGGTCGGTCGGGTCGTAGTCGGTGTGCAGCTTGCGCAGGCGCAGCGTGGTGCCGTCGTGCTGCTCGACATCGACCACTTCGCCGGGGTGGATGGTGGCGGTGATTTCCTCGCGCCCGGTGATGAAGTCGATGCGGCTCACCGCTTCGTTGTGCTCGCGCACCCAGTCGTAGCTGCGCGTGCTGCCGGCGTGGTTGTTGAAGGTGACGCAGGGGCTGATGATGTCGATGAAGGCCGCGCCGCCGTGGCCCATGGCCGCCTTGATGAGCGGCACCATCTGCGCCTTGTCGCCCGAGAAGCTGCGCGCGACGAAGCTGGCGCCCAGCTGCATCGCCAGCCCCACCAGATCAACCGGGCTGTCGGCGTTGACCACGCCTTTCTTGCTTTGGCTGCCCTTGTCGGCGGTGGCCGAGAACTGGCCCTTGGTCAGGCCGTACACACCGTTGTTCTCGACGATGTAGACCATGTTGACGTTGCGCCGCATGGCGTGCGCGAACTGGCCCAGGCCAATGGAAGCCGAATCGCCGTCGCCCGACACACCCAGGTACAGCAGGTCGCGGTTGGCCAGGTTGGCGCCCGTCAGCACGCTGGGCATGCGCCCGTGCACGGTGTTGAAGCCGTGGCTGGCGCCCAAAAAGTAGTCGGGCGTCTTGGACGAGCAGCCAATACCGGAGAGCTTGGCCACGCGGTGCGGCTCGATGTCCATCTCCCAGCAGGCCTGGATGATGGCGGCCGAGATCGAGTCGTGCCCGCAGCCGGCGCACAGCGTGGACACCTTGCCTTCGTAGTCGCGCCGCGTGTAGCCGACCTTGTTCTTGCCCAGCGACGGGTGGTGCAGGCGGGGTTTGGCGATGTAGGTCATGACGGCCTCAGAACTTGCTGTCGACCGGCGCCACGACGGCTTCGTGCACGTGGTCGGTGATGAATTGCGTGATGAAGCGCGCGGTGATCGGCGTGCCATCGTAGTGCAGCACCTTGCACAGCTTGGCGGGGTTGATTTCCAACTCGTTCACCAGCAGGCTGCGCAATTGCGCGTCGCGATTCTGCTCGACCACGAACACGGTTTCGTGCGCGTCGATGAACTCCTTGACGCTGTCCGGGAACGGAAACGCACGCAGGCGCAATGCATCGACATGAATGCCGTGGCCCGACAGTACATCCAGCGCCTCGTGCATGGCTGGGCTGGTGGAGCCATAAAAAATCACGCCCAGGCGCGTGCGCTTGGCCGCCGGGCGCGGCACCGGCTGCGGCACCAGCGCGGCGGCGGTGGCGAACTTGGCCAACAGGCGCTGCACGTTGTAGATGTAATCCGGCCCGCGCTCGGAATAGCGGGCATAGGCATCGCGCGTGGTGCCGCGCGTGAAGTAGCTGCCGCGCGTGGGGTGCGTGCCGGGCAGCGTGCGCCAGGGAATGCCGTCGCCGTCCACGTCCTTGTAGCGGCCGAAGTCCTTGTGCTCCAGGTCTTCGGCGGTCATGACCTTGCCGCGGTCGTAGTCGCGCGCGTCGTCCCACGTGAAAGGCTCGCACAGGCGCTGGTTCATGCCGATGTCGAGGTCGGTCATGACGAACACGGGCGTCTGCAGGCGGTCGGCCAGATCCAGCGCGGTGGCCGTGTGCTCGAAGCATTCCTTCGGGTCTTCGGGGAACAGCAGCACGTGCTTGGTGTCGCCATGCGATGCGTAAGCGCAGGCCAGCACATCGGCCTGCTGCGTGCGCGTGGGCATGCCGGTGGAGGGGCCGCCGCGCTGCACGTTGACGAGCGTGATCGGGATTTCGGCGAAATACGCCAGCCCGATGAATTCCGTCATCAGCGAAATGCCCGGCCCCGAGGTGGCGGTGAAGGCGCGCGCACCGTTCCAGCCCGCGCCCACCACCACGCCGATGGAGGCCAGCTCGTCCTCGGCCTGCACGATGGCGTAGTCGTGGCGGCCGTCGGCATCGACGCGGAACTTGGCGCAGTACTTCATGAACGCCTCGGCCACCGAGGTGGAGGGCGTGATGGGATACCACGCGCACACCGTGGCGCCACCGTAGACGGCCCCCAGGCCGGCCGCCGTGTTGCCATCGACAAAGATGCGCTGGCCCACGCGGTGCGCTTGCTCTACCTTGATAGACAACGGGTGCTTGAGATGCTCCGTGGCAAAGTCGCGCCCCAGGTTGAGCGCCTGCACGTTGGAGGCGATCAGCTTTTCCTTGCCCTTGTACTGCTCACTCAGCAATTCCTCGATGACGGCCGGGTCCACGTCCAGCAGCACCGACAGCGCGCCCACGTACATGATGTTCTTGAACAACTGGCGCTGGCGCGGGTCGCTGTAGACGGCGTTGCAGATCTCGGTAAGCGGCATGCCAATGACGGTGATGTCGTCGCGCAGTTCCGACGCCGCGCGCGGGCGTGTCGAGTCGTAGAACAGATAGCCACCCGGCTCGATCTCTTCCACATCCGCTGCCCAGGTCTGCGGGTTCATCGCCACCATCATGTCGATGCCGCCGCGCCGGCCCAGATAGCCTTTTTCGCTCACCCGCACTTCGTACCAGGTCGGCAGGCCCTGGATGTTGCTGGGGAAGATGTTGCGCGGGCTGACCGGCACACCCATGCGCAAAATCGCCTTGGCGAACAACTCGTTGGCGCTGGCCGAGCCCGAGCCGTTGACGTTGGCGAACTTGATGACAAAGTCGTTGGTGGCGGTGATCTGCGTCATGTCGCCGTCCTTTCAGCGCTGGCAGCTACGGGATTCATAGCGCCGCCGGCTTTTGCGGTGAGCAGCAGAAACTTCTGCATGTCCCACGCGCCCGTGGGGCAGCGCTCGGCGCACAGGCCGCAGTGCAGGCACACGTCCTCGTCCTTCACCAGCACGCGACCGGTCTTGAGTTCGGGCGAGACGAACAGGTCCTGCTCGGTATCGTTGGCGGGTGCGTTCAGGCGCTGGCGCAGGTCGGCCTCGTCGCCGTTGGCGGTGAAGGTGATGCAATCCATCGGGCAGATGTCCACGCAGGCATCGCACTCGATGCACAGTTTGGGCGTGAACACGGTCTGCACGTCGCAGTTCAGGCAGCGGCCGGCTTCCTTGAAGGCGGTGCGCGCATCAAAGCCCAGTTCCACCTCGACCTTGATGCTGGCCAGCGCCTTCTCGGCGTTGGCCCACGGCACCTTGTAGCGCAAGTCGTTGCTGGGGTCGTTGTCGTAGGCCCATTCGTGGATGCCCATCTTCTCGGACATCAGGTTGGTGCGCGGCGCCGGGCGCGCGGCCACATCCTGGCCATCCAGCAGCAGGTCGATCGACACCGCCGCCTCATGCCCCTGCGCCACGGCGGTGATGATGTTCTTGGGGCCGTAGGCCGCGTCACCACCGAAGAAGACCTTGGGCAGCGTGGACTGGAACGTGCCCTCGCGCAGCAGCGGCAGACCCCACTGGTCGAAGTCGATGCCGACATTGCGCTCGATCCACGGGAAGGCGTTTTCCTGCCCCACGGCGATCAGCACCTCGTCGCAGGCGAAGAAGGCATCCGGCTCGCCGGTCGGCACCAGCTTGCGGCGGCCCTTGTCGTCGTGCTCGGCACGCACGATCTCGAAGGTCATGCCCGTCAGCTTGCCGCCCTCATGCACAAAGGCTTTCGGCACGTGCATGTTGATGATCGGGATGCCTTCGTGCTGCGCGTCTTCCTTTTCCCAGGGTGACGCTTTCATTTCGTCGAAGCCGCTGCGCACGATGACCTTCACGTCTTCGCCACCGAGCCGCCGCGCCGAGCGGCAGCAGTCCATCGCCGTGTTGCCACCGCCCAGCACGATGACGCGCTTGCCGACCTTGGTCACGTGCCCGAACGAGACCGAGGCCAGCCAGTCGATGCCGATGTGGATGTGCTCGGCCGCCTCTTTGCGGCCGGGAATATCCAGATCGCGCCCGCGCGGCGCGCCGCAGCCGACGAACACGGCGTCGTAGCCTTCGGCCAGCAGCGCCTTCATCGACTCGATGCGCCGGCCGCTCTTGAACTCGACGCCGAGCGCGAAAATGTAGCCCGTCTCTTCGTCGATCACGCTCTCGGGCAATCGAAAGCGCGGAATCTGCTGGTGCATGAAACCGCCCGCCTTCTGCTCGCCTTCGAACACCGTCACCTGATAGCCCAGCGGCGCCAGGTCGCGCGCCACCGTCAGCGACGCCGGCCCCGCGCCCACGCAGGCAATGCGCCTGCCGTTGGACGGCAGCGGGCGCGGCATGCGCGCCACCACGTCTTCCTTCAAATCGGCCGCCACGCGCTTCAGGCGGCAAATGGCGACGGGCTCGGGCTTTTCGGCGTTGGCCTCTTCCACCCGGCCGCGCCGGCAGGCGGGTTCGCACGGCCGGTCGCAGGTGCGGCCCAGAATGCCCGGAAACACGTTCGACACCCAGTTGACCATGTAGGCGTCGCCATAGCGGCCCTGGGCGATCAGACGGATGTATTCGGGAACGGGGGTGTGGGCGGGGCACGCCCATTGGCAATCGACGACCTTGTGAAAGTAGGCCGGATTGGCGGTATTCGTGGGTTGCAAACCTTGTCTCCTTGCCCGATCGATTTGCCACGTGTGCGCGGTCTAGGGTGCCGGGTCAGGCCACAGTCTACGGCAGCCGGCCGCGCCAGGCGGTAGGCACGATCGGCCCGCGCGTGCAATGTTCACCCTGGCGCCGCGTTGCGCCACCGTCCTACGCCTGGGCCGCAGGCCGCGCCCTAGACTGCTCGCAACCGCCTCAGCCCAGCCGCGCCCCATCCACCCCGGCCCATGACCCCGAGAAAAAAGAAGATGTTGTGGACCATCGCCATCACCGTCCTCGTGACCGTGCTGGCCGTGGTGCTGGCGATGAATTTCGCCACGCCCGAAAAAAAGCTCGACCGCAAGATCGAGCACCACTACGCCATCAGCGACCCGCAATACCGGCGCGAGATGAGCGTGATGCTCGGCCCCGCCATCGTCGGCGGCAACCGCGTCGAGGATTTGCAGAACGGCGATGAAATCTTCCCGGCCATGCTTAAAAGCATTCGCGCGGCCAAGAAAACCATCACCTTCGAAACCTACATCTACTGGTCGGGCGACATCGGCAAGGAACTGGCGGAAGCGCTGGCCGAGCGCGCCAAGGCGGGCGTGAAGGTGGCCGTGCTGCTCGACTGGGTGGGCAGCATCAAGATGGACGAGGACCTGATCCAGACCATGAAGGACGCTGGCGCGCAGGTGCAGCGCTACCGCCCGCTGCACTGGTACCACCTGGCGCGCATGAACAACCGCACCCACCGCAAGCTGCTGGTGGTGGACGGGCACACGGCGTTCACCGGCGGCGTGGGCGTGGCCGAGCAATGGACCGGCCACGCACAAGACCCCGACCATTGGCGCGACATGCATTTCAAGGTCGAAGGCCCGGTGGTGGCGCAGTTTCAGGCCGCCTTCAACGACAACTGGATCAAGGCCACCGGCGATGTGCTGAACGGCACCGACTACTTTCCGCCCTCGCAAAAAGCCGGCGACATGGACGCGCACCTGTTCATCTCATCGCCCGCCGG